>NZ_JBFBAA010000043.1:0-72817 GCF_040682035.1 Actinoplanes sp. NPDC051470 | reverse complement strand
GTCGCTCCGCTCCACCTGCGTGACTGGTCACCCTGACGGCGCTCCGCGCCGATCGGCCCGACCGCCGGACCGGCCATCGCCAACCGCCGGAATCTTGGCACGCGTCGGCGCTCGAAATGATCTTCGCGCGCGCGCCGCCACCTCCCCCACCCCGGCACTGGGTGGGCGGAAAGGTAGCGGACGCGGGCGACGATTTTGCGGCGTTGTCCACAGGCGGGGGCAGGCGAGCCGGGCGGTGGACGGCCTACGAGACGTGGGCCAGGAGGTCTTGCCTGGTCAGGACGCCGGCCGGCTTGCCGTCGATGAGGACCATGGCGGCGTCGGCGTTCTCCAGCAGGGCCACCGCCTCGGCGACCGGCTGGCCGCCGCCGATCATCGGCAGCGGGTCGCCCATGTGCCGTTCGATCGTGTCGTGCAGGTGGGCCTGGCCGGTGAAGATGGCGTCGAGCAGGGCCTTCTCGGCGATCGAGCCGGTCACCTCGCCGGTGACGACCGGGGGCTCGGCCTTGAGGACGGGAAGCTGGCTGATCCCGTACTCCCGCATGTAGTCGATCGCGTCACGGACCGTCTCGGTCGGGTGGACGTGCACCAGGGGCGGCATCCGCCCGTCCTTGCCGGCCAGCATGTCGGCCACCGTGGGCGTCCCGGCCGACGTGTGCAGGAAGCCGTAGCGGGCCATCCAGTCGTCGTTGAAGATCTTGGAGAGGTAGCCGCGGCCACCGTCCGGCAGCAGGACGACCACCACGTCGTCGGGGCCGGCCCGCCGGGCCACCTCGAGCGCCGCCACCACGGCCATGCCGCACGAGCCGCCGACCAGCAGGCCCTCCTCGCGGGCCAGGCGGCGGGTCATGTCGAACGAGTCCGAGTCGGACACCTCGACGACCTCGTCGCAGATCGACCGGTCGTAGGTCTCCGGCCAGAAGTCCTCGCCGACCCCCTCGACCAGGTACGGCCGCCCGGTGCCGCCGGAGTAGACCGATCCTTCGGGGTCGGCGCCGACGACGCGGACGCTGCCCCGCTCCTTGAGGTAGCGCCCGACCCCGGAGATGGTGCCGCCGGTGCCGACGCCGGCCACGAAGTGGGTGATCCGCCCGCCGGTCTGGTCCCAGAGCTCCGGCCCGGTCTCCTCGTAGTGCGAGCGCGGGTTGGCCGGGTTGCTGTACTGATCGGGCTTCCACGCGCCGGGGATCTCCCGGGCCAGCCGGTCGGACACGTTGTAGTAGGAGCGTGGGTCTTCCGGCGCCACCGCGGTCGGGCAGACCACCACCTCGGCGCCGTACGCCCGCATCACGTTCTGCTTGTCCTCGCTGACCTTGTCGGGGCAGACGAAGACACAGCGGTAGCCACGCAGCTGGGCCACCAGGGCCAGGCCGACGCCGGTGTTGCCGCTGGTCGGCTCGACGATGGTGCCGCCGGGGCCGAGGATGCCCGCCTTCTCGGCGTCCTCGACCATCCGCAGCGCGATCCGGTCCTTGACCGAGCCGCCGGGGTTGAAATATTCCACCTTGGCCAGCACCGTGGCCGAGATGCCCTCGGTCACGCTGCGGAGACGCACGAGGGGCGTGTTGCCGATGAGTTCGACGACGTTGTCGTAGTAGCGCACGCCGTCAGACTACGACGACGCGATCTCGTTCCTGCTCCCACTCCAGGAAGCGCTCGGTCTCGGCCAGCATCGCGCCGGCCAGCCAGGTGATCATCACGGCGTCGTCGGCCAGGCCGACCACCAGCAGGGCCGCCTCCGGGACGAAGTCGAACGGCGACACCACGTAGGCGGTCGCGGCGGCCATCGCGGCCACCCGCCAGCCGCCGTCGTACTCACGTTTGGCACTTGCCTTGATCATCCGGGGTAGCGCGGCCAGTCGTTTGCTCAGAGACGGTCCCCCGCGCGAGCCACGCATGAGGGCCCGCCCGAGGGCGCTGAACGCCGAGGCGCGCTTGAGCGTCTTAGCCATACCTCTTCCTTTCCCCGATCAGCCCAATATGACTCGTACGCGCCAGTGCCAAGCGTGCGACAGGTCGGGAGCGGGTCACGAAACAGGCCTTAAGTAGACAGCGAACTGTCGCCCCTGCGAGTTAGCTTGGAGCTTGTGGAGGGGATCAACTGGGTCCGGGCCGGGCGAATCGCCGGCGGAGTGGCCGGCGGCGCCGCGGGCGCGGCCGGTCTGTCGCTGGCGCTGCTGCTTCATCAGGCGGCCGACGCCCGGCGGATCATCCCGATGGCCGAGGCGCCGCCCCCGCGTGGTGACGGTCTGTACGGTCCGAAGTTCCCCGGCAAGCCGCTGAGCATGGTGGTTCTCGGCGACTCGACCGCCGCTGGTTACGGCGTGCACCGCCCGCGCGAGACGCCGGGCGCGCTGCTGGCCACCGGCGTGTCCCGGCGGCTGCGCCGGCCGGTCCGCCTTCATCGGGTCGCGGTGGTCGGCGCGATGTCGGCCGGTCTTCCCTTCCAGGTCGACGACGCGCTGGAGTACGCGCCTGAGGTCGCGGTCATCCTGATCGGTGGCAACGATGTCACCCATGTGACCGGGTTCGGGGCGGCGGCCAAACACCTCGGCGACGCGGTCCGGCGGCTGCGCGCCACCGGCTGCAAGGTGGTGGTCGGCACCTGCCCCGACATCGGGGCGATCCAGCCGATCAAGCGGCCGCTGCGCTGGCTGGCCCGCCACTGGAGCCGTCAGCTCGCCGCCATCCAGACGGTGGCCGTGGTCGAGGCCGGCGGCAGCACGGTGTCGATCGGTGACCTGCTCGGCCGGCAGTTCGAGGCCGACCCGATCCGGATGTTCGGCTCCGACCACTTCCACCCCTCGGCGGTGGGGTACGCCCGCGCGGCCGCCGTGATCATGCCCACTTTGATGGCCGCGCTCGGCGAGGACGACCGGGTCGCGCCCAGCGGGGCCGAGGGGGTGCGCAGCCTCGAGGAGGCGGCCCAGGAGGCGGTCCGGGCGGCCGGCACCGAGGTCCGCCCGACCAAGGTCAACGGACGCGCCCGCGGTCCGGCCGGTGTCTGGGCCCAGCTGCGCCACCACCCGTGGTTCGGCGAGCAGCGATTCCGGTTCAGCCACCGCGCCGCGCGCCCCGGCGAGTTGCCCGGCGCAACCTCTCCGGCTCCGGCGGCGTCTACCGATGGGGCGGTTCCGAGCGGCCGTTCGTCGGCCACGGCCGTAGGGTGGACACCGGAGGGAGGCCAGGTATGACGGGTTTGACGGGTCGCATCGGCAAGGCCGCGGCCACCACGCTGATCGCGAGCGCGGTGGGCAGCGTCGCGCTGATCGCGGGTGAGGCGATCGCCGCGCGCGGCCGACGCTATGCCAAACCGACCATGGGCCTCGCCCTGCGCACCAGCATGGGTCCGGCCCACGCGCCGAAACTGCGCCTGGTGCTGCTCGGCGACTCGGCGGCGATCGGTGTCGGGGTCGAGTGGCTCTCCGAGACGGTCGGCGGGCAGCTCGCCCGCATGCTGGCCGAGGGCTCGGCCGACACCGGCGAGCGCCATGTGCTGCTGTCCAGCGTCGGCGTGGCCGGTTCCCGCTCCACCGACCTGGCCACCCAGGTGGCCCGTGCGCTGCTCGGCGACAAGCCCGACGTGGCGGTGGTGCTGATCGGCACGAACGACGCGACCGGTCTGCGCGTTCCCGAGGAATCGGCCGACCATCTCGGTGCGGCCGTCCGCCGGTTGCGTGACGCCGGCGTCGAGGTCGTCGTCGGCACCTGCCCCGACCTGGGTGCGGTCCGCTCGATCGCCCCGCCGCTGCGCCAGATCGCCGGGCTGCTCGGCCGCCGCGTGGCCAAGGCCCAGGCCAGAGCCGTGACCGAGGCCGGCGGCGTGGTGGTCGAACTGGGCCGCGAGACCGGCGCCGTCTTCCGGGCCGACGCGGGCACCCTCTGCTACGACGGCTTCCACCCGTCCGCCGACGGCTACCGCGTCTGGGCCCACGCCCTGTTCCCCGCCGTGGAGGAAGCCGCCCTGATCGCCGCGGTCTGACGCGGCGGGTGTGACGAACCGACACTTTCCACGGCATGTTACCGCCGCGTAACGTGAGGCTCATGCCGGAAGCTGTCATCGTCGCCACCGCCCGCTCCCCGATCGGCCGCGCGGTCAAGGGCTCGCTGCGGGAACTGCGGGCCGACAACCTCGCCGCCACCATCGTCGACGCCGCCCTGAACAAGGTGCCTGAGCTCGACCGCACGCTGATCGAAGACCTCTACCTGGGCTGTGGCCTGCCCGGTGGCGAACAGGGCTTCAACATGGCCCGGGTGGTCGCCGTCAAGCTCGGCCTGGACGGGCTGCCCG
Organism: Actinoplanes sp. NPDC051470; assembly: GCF_040682035.1. Taxonomy (NCBI): domain Bacteria; kingdom Bacillati; phylum Actinomycetota; class Actinomycetes; order Micromonosporales; family Micromonosporaceae; genus Actinoplanes; species Actinoplanes sp. NPDC051470. Next base: position 68,526 of record NZ_JBFBAA010000043.1, on the reverse strand, counting down.
GCGCCACGCTGACCCGCTACTGCTCGAGCTCGCTCCAGACCACCCGGATGGCCTTCCACGCGATCAAGGCCGGCGAGGGTGACATCTTCGTCTCGGCCGGGGTCGAGACGGTCTCCCGATACGCCCGCGGTAGCTCCGACGGGCTCCCGCCCGAGGCTCAGGCCCTGGTCGGCGGCGGCTGGCAGAACCCGGAGTTCGCCGAGGCCGAGGCGCGGACGAAGGAGTCGGCCGCGACCGGCGGGATGTGGCACGACCCCCGCGAGGACGACAAGATCCCCGACGTCTACATCGCGATGGGCTACACCGCCGAGAACCTGGCCCAGCTCAAGGACGTCTCCCGGGCGGAGATGGACGAGTTCGGCGTCCGCAGCCAGAACCTGGCCGAGAAGGCGATCGCGGACGGCTTCTGGGAGCGCGAGATCACCCCGGTGACGCTGCCCGACGGCACGGTCGTGTCGGTCGACGACGGCCCGCGGCCGGGTGTGACGATCGAGGGCGTGGCCGGGCTCAAGCCGGTGTTCCGCCCGGACGGCCGGGTCACCGCCGGCAACTGCTGCCCGCTCAACGACGGCGCCGCGGCGGTCGTGATCATGAGCGACACGAAGGCGCGTGAGCTGGGCCTGACCCCGCTGGCCCGGATCGTGTCGACCGGCGTGACGGCGCTCTCCCCCGAGATCATGGGGCTGGGCCCGGTCGAGGCGTCGAAGCAGGCGCTGGCCCGCGCGGGCATGACCATCGACGACGTCGACCTGGTCGAGATCAACGAGGCGTTCGCCGCGCAGGTCATCCCGTCCTACCGTGACCTGGGCATCCCGCTGGAGAAGCTGAACGTGAACGGCGGCGCGATCGCGGTCGGCCACCCGTTCGGCATGACCGGCGCCCGCATCACCGGCACCCTGGTCAACTCGCTCGACTGGCACGACAAGAGCATCGGCCTCGAGACCATGTGCGTCGGCGGTGGCCAGGGCATGGCCATGGTGATCGAGCGCCTCAGCTGAAAATCAAGATCCCGAGGTCGTAGCTGGGTGGTGGGTGCAGACCGTCGCTCCCGCCGAGGGTCGCTTCGCTCCACCTGGTGAGTGGTTGCGGGTCAGGAGAGGCGATGGCGGGTCTCGTCGACCAGCGAAGCGGCGCCCTCCAGTGGGGCGCCGCTTCCGATCAGGTCGTCGGCCATGACCCGCAGCTGATCGGGCAGGACCATCGGGTGCAGGCGCGGCACCGGGCGCCGAGGCCGGCCCTCGGCGTCCGCGGCCAGGTCAGCCAGGTGCTGAACCAGGGCGTGCACGTGGTCGTCCCGGCCGCGCCAACGCGACTCCGTCCAGTGGGCGATCTGCTTGAGCAGACGCTCCACGCCCGTGCTGAAGTCGGTCACGGGCCGAAATCTACCCGGTGAAGGGACAGCGCCCGGGCCGTGGGGAGACGGCTCGGGCGCTGTTGGCGGCTGGCCAATAGCCGGCCGTCGTCGTGAGTTGGGGACTAGTCGTCGCCCTGGAAGTAGCTGATCAGGCGCAGGACCTCAAGGTAGAGCCAGATCAGGCTGACCAGGATGCCGAACGAGGCGGTCCAGGCGTAACGGGCGGGCAGGCCCAGGCGGACGCCCTCTTCCACCTCGTTGAAGCTGAGGATGAAGCTCAGCGAGGCGACCACGATGCAGACGAGGCTGAAGCCGATGCCGAGGATGCCGTTGTCGCGGAGGCCGGTGTTCACGCCGAACAGCGAGAGCACGAAGTTGATCAGCATGATCGCGAACAGACCGCCCATGACGGCGATCAGGCCGCGGGCGAACTTCGGCGTCGCGCGGATCACCCGGGCGCGGTAGAGCACCGCCATCAGGAAGAACACGCCGAACGTGGCGAGCACCGCCTGCAGCACGATGCCGTGGTAGAAGCTCTCGAACGTCTTGCTGACCAGGCCGACGAACGCGCCCTCGACGATCGCGTAGGCGACCACGAGGCCCGGGTTGGCCACCCGGGAGAACGAGATGATCAGGCCGAGCACCAGGCCGACGACCGCCGCGCCGATCCAGGCGGCGCCGACCAGAGCGTCGGGCACCAGGTTCCACGCCGCCGCGCCGGAGACGCCGACGATGCCGAGCAGGATGACGGTCTTGACGACGACGTCATCGATGGTCATCGGCTGTACGGCCGGCGGGGCCGACGGGTAGCCGCCGTCAGCCGACGGGTACGGCTGACCGTAACCCGGCTGACCGGCGGCCGGTCCGTATGGCCCAGCCGGGGAATACCCAGCAGCCCGCTCTCGCTCGGCCGCTTGGCCGAGGCGCGAGAGCACCGGGTTCGAAGTCTTCACTGTGTCCAGCCTCCCTGAGGTTGCGGCACGCATGATTGTGCCGTTCAAGAGTAGGCGCAAATTGCTCATGGTGCCGTGCCCGCCGGCTGTGAGCAGGCTGAGAGCCGGAAGTTCGGCCAGCGGCTCCGACCTGCGGAAACGGGGGCCGGTGTCCACTAATCCTCGGAGTGCCCGGGGCGGGGGTCGAACCCGCACGCCTGTGAGGGCAGCCGCTTTTAAGGCGGCCGTGTCTGCCTTTCCACCACCCGGGCCGTCGGAGGGCTGTGCTCACCGTATCTGCTGGCCAGCGCCCGACAAGACGCCGGACGGCTGAGTACACCCTTGTCCTACCGGACGCCCGAACCCACCGGCTCGGCCGGTCGATCGCTGGTCAGCGGGGGTGTGACGGCATTGAACTCCTCGCGCGGCTGGTGCAGCTGACCGAGAGAGATCGTCTCGCGGCGGAACACGAAGGCGAGGGTCCAGTCGGCCACCACGCGCGCCTTGCGGTTGAACGACGGGATGCGGCTGACGTGATAGGTCCGGTGCATCAACCAGGCCGGCAGGCCGGTGAGCTTGATGCCGTAGACGTGGGCCACGCCCTTGTGCAGGCCGAGGCTGGCGACGCTGCCCGCGTACTTGTGCCTGTAGGGCTTGGGCGCGCCGCCGAGCAGGGCCAGGCGGATGTTGTCGGCCAGCACCTTGGCCTGGCGGACGGCGTGTTGCGCGCTGGGTGAGCAGTAGGCGCCGTCGGGCTTGGTGAGGTCGGGCACCTGGGCGCAGTCGCCCGCGGTCCAGGCGCCGTCGAGCACCCGGTCGCCGTCGACCACCTGGAGCGTCGGCAGCGCGGTGAGGTGACCACGCGGGCCGCGCGGCAGGTCGGTGCGGTCGAGCATCGGCGACGGCTTGACCCCGGCCGTCCAGACCAGCGTCTCGGCCTTGAACCGGTCGCCGTCGCTCAGCTCGACCCAGCCGTCCACGCAGGAGACCAGGCGGGTGTCCAGGCGCAGGTCGATGCCGCGCTTGTCGAGCTGACGAGCGGCGTACGCCCCCATCTGGGGGCCGACCTCGGGCAGGATCCGGTTGGTCGCCTCGACCAGCACGAACCGCACCTCATCCTGCCGGAGCTCGGGGTAGGTCGGCAGGGCGTCGCGGACGACGTCTTCCATCTCGGCCAGCGCCTCGATGCCGGCGTAGCCACCGCCCACGAAGACGAACGTCAGCGACGCCGCGCGGACCGCCCGGTCGGGCGTCACGGCCGCCACGTCGAGCCGGTCGAGGATGTGGTTGCGCAGGTAGATGGCCTCGCCGATGGTCTTGAAGCCGATGCCGCGCTCACGCAGCCCGGGGATCGGCAGGGTGCGCGACACGGAACCGGGCGCGACCACGATGTGGTCGTAGGTCATCTCGGTCGGCGGGCCCTCGATCGGCTGCACGGTGACCGTCTTGCGGTCGTGCTCGATGCGGGTCACCTCGCCGGAGACGATGCGGCAGCGCTTCAGCTCGCGGCGCAACGGCACCACCGAGTGGCGCGGCGAGATGTTGCCCGCCGCCGCCTCGGGGAGGAACGGCTGATAGGTCATGTGGGGCTGGGGGTCGATGACGACGACCTCGGCCCGCCGCGGGCTGACCCTCCGCGACAGGCGCAAGGCCGCGTAAAGGCCGACATGGCCGGCTCCGACGACAATCACACGCTGAGGTCTCACGTGGTCCATTGTCCGCACCGGAGCACCCCGATGCGGCGCGGTGTGACGCAGCACAAGCCCAGGTGGGGGTGCTGAGGAACACACGTAAAAGGTTAGTTACCGGTACGTCGCAGCAACCTTGCCAGCAGCAGCGTCGCGGCGGTCGCGGCGGCCAGCCCGACCACGGTCGCCAGCACGAAGGCGCTGCCGGCCAGCGCGTCGGAGAGGCCGAGAGCGATCACCGTGAGCACCGCCGAGATGAGGACCGCCGCCCCGGCCCGCAGCAGCCAGCGGACCACCACGTCGAGGTTCACCACCCCGTCGTACGGCAGCACCGCGGCCAGCGCGGCCAACGTGTGCCCGAGGTAGAGGAAGGTGCCGATGGCGATCACCCGCCACGCCTCGACCCGGCCGTCGTACCAGGTCGTGCCGGCCACCCAGCCGCCGACCACGACCAGCACCGCGAGCGTCGGGCCCCGGCCGCGCGGCGCGAACGCCGGATAGATCGCGAAGAGCAGGAGCGGCAGCAGGAACTGGCCGAACACGATCGCCGCCGGCCAGGCCACGATCATCGCCCCGGCGAAGGTGGCCGCCACCCCGGTCTTGACCAGCAGGGGCACCAGCGTCGCCCGGCTGATCGCGGTCTGCATCCGGGTCAGCCGGTTGGTGATGCCGTCGAACATGTCTGCTCGCCTCCCTCAATGACCTCTCGGCGCCGAGGCCATCCGGGCCACGTCCCGCAGCACCAGGTCGAGGCTGCCGGTGCCGGCCCAGGACACCACCGGCACCCCGTGCTCGCGGAGCCGGCCCAGCACGTTGTCCCGCTCGATCCGCCACAGCCGGGTGGCCAGCGGCGTCCACGCGCTGCGCTGCGGCGGCGTCAGGCCCTCGGGCAGGGTGTCCACCGCCACCGTGTACCGGCCGCTCTGGGTGAGCCGGGCCAGCATGTCGGCCGACCGCGGGTCGACCAGCGGGGTGAGCACCACAACCAGCGCGTCCGAGGACACCTGGTGGGCGCCGAAGGCGTGTTCGAGGGCGGCCTCGGCGTCGTTGTCGGCCTTCACGTCGAGCAGCCACTCCAGGACGGTCAGGTACTGCCGGCGGCCGGTGGCGGGACGCAGCCGGCGGCCGTTCGCGCCGTACTCCAGCAGGGACACCCGGTCGCCGCGCTTGAGGTAGTGCTCGGCGATCGCCGCCGAGGCGCGGACCGTGGTGTCCAGGACCGAGGCGCTGCCCTTCAGGCCGCCCGAGACGCCGGCCTCGCCGAGCACGTCGAGCAGCAGCAGGACCTCGGCGTCGCGGTCCGAGAGGGTCGAGGCGACATGCAGGTCACGGGTACGCAGCGACACCCGCCAGTCGATCCGGCGCAGGCGGTCGCCCGGCATGAACGGGCGTACCCCGGCCAGCTCGCCGCCCTCCCCCGGCCGCCGGGACCGGTGCGGACCGACCAGCCCGGCCGCGGCGGGCATCGACTCGACCGCGGCGAACGGCTCGGTCATCGGGTAGACCCGCACCGCCCGGGCCGGCGTCACCACCGGCCGGCAGGCGAGCAGCCCCGAGCAGGCGGCGACCCGCGCCGCCGCCGGGCCGATCTCGTGCCGGCCCCACCGGCTGGCCTCGCCGGTCAGCTCGATCTCGGTCCAGTCGCCGACCGGCACGCTGATCGCGAACGGACGGTCGGCCTGCTCCAATTTCACCCACGGCGAGGCGCGGGTCCGCAGCACGACCAGGTCGTAGTCGAGGACATCCGGATTGGCGACGGTCAGGCCGGCGGTCACCGTGCCCCCCTCGACCAGGTGTTCCTCGTCGGCGCTGATGGTCACCTCGGGCGCCGAGCGCGGCATCCGGCGCAGGGCCATCGCGGCGCCGATCGCGAACGGCGCGCCCAGCAGCACCAGGTCGATGCGGCCCAGCGCGACGCCGAGCACCAGCAGCAGGCCGGTGAGCAGCACCGCGCGGCCCAGCGCCCGGGTGGGCACCCAGGCCGGCCCGCTCAGCGACTCGTCGGCCTCCTCCACCGCGGGCGGGGCGGCCAGACGCAGCCGGGGCCCCTCGCCGTCCGCAGCCCCACCACCGCCCAACATCGGACTGAAGGCACTACTCATGGCGCGCGTATGTGGGCATCGCGCCGCTGGCCGGCGCCGGCACCGCGGTCAGCACCTCCTCGACCACGAACGAGGGGTTGACCTTGCGCAACCACATCTCGGGCCGCAGGGTGATGCGGTGGGCCAGTGCGGGGACGGCCACCTCCTTGACGTCCTCGGGCACCACGAAGTCGCGCCCGGCCATCGCCGCCCGGGCCCGGGCCAGCAGCAGCAGCGCCAGCGAGCCGCGTGGCGACGAGCCGACCAGCGCCGACGCGTGCTCGCGGGTGGCCGAGGTGAGCGCCACGATGTAACGGCCGATGGAGTCTTCGACCACCACGTTCTCGAGCGCCGCCTGCATCGCCAGCAGCGAGCGGGAGTCGACCACCGGGGCGAGCAGCTCTTCCTCCTGGCGGCGGGTCATCCGCCGGCGCAGCACCTCCCACTCCTCCTCGGCGGTCGGGTAGCCGAACGACACCCGCAGCAGGAAGCGGTCGAGCTGGGCCTCGGGCAGCGGGTACGTGCCCTCGTACTCGATCGGGTTGGCCGTCGCCAGCACGTGGAACGGCGGGTCGAGCCGGTAGGTCACGCCCTCGACCGAGACCTGCTTCTCCTGCATCGCCTCGAGCAGGGCGGACTGGGTCTTCGGCGGCGTCCGGTTGATCTCGTCGGCCAGCAGCATGTTGGTGAAGACCGGGCCGGCCCGGAAGGCGAAGTCGCCCTTGCGCTGGTCGTACAGGAACGAGCCGGTGACGTCCGCGGGCAGCAGGTCGGGGGTGAACTGCAGGCGGCGGAAGTCGAGCCCGAGCGCCTGCGCGAAGGACCGCGCGGTCAGCGTCTTACCCAGGCCGGGCAGGTCTTCCAGCAACACGTGCCCGCCGGCCAGGATGCCGGCCAGCACCAGCTCCAGGGCGTCGCGCTTGCCGACCACCACGGTGCCGACCTGGTCGAGCACCGCACCGGCCAGCCGCCCCACCTCGTACGGGGAAAGGCCCTGCGCCGCGTCCGCCACCGATTCACTCCTTCGCAAGATCACAATTCACAGACGTTCGAGTGCGTCCACATAGCCGGCCAGATCCGCCCGTTTCGGCGGCCGCCGGCCGGGGTCGGCCAGCAGCAGCCAGAGCGGTTCACCGACCAGCTCGCGCGCGCGCCGCGGATCGGACGACCGGGTGATGCCGTGCCGCAGCCGCAGCCGCTCGTCGGTCAGCTCGGCGAGCACCGGCAGCACGTTACGCGAGAACCGGTCGGCGTCCGACTGCGACCAGTCCAGCCGGAGTTCCCACCGGCGCACGGAGGTCCGCAACGAGTCGCTGCCGGCCCAGTGGTATTCGCCCGGTTCCTCACCCGAGGCCCGCTTGGTGACCCGGGCCGACGAGGGCGGCGAGACCGCCGCGACGGCCAGCATGAGCAGCCGCAACGCGGCGAACGCGGACACCACGATCAGCAGCGGGACGCTGAGGCCGGCCATCCGCAGGCCGGCCACGGTGACCGTGGTGGCCACGGCGACCAGCAGCAGGTTGCGCACGACCCAGCCGGCCCGGGACGGCGGCCGCTTGACCCCAGGCTCGGGGGCGCGGCGGGCGGGCTGCTCGTCGGCGTACTGGAACAGCGCGTCGAGCCCGTCGCCGCCTTCCTCGCGGGTCATGACGGCACCTGGGTGGTGCCGAGGTCGGCGCGGAGCCGTTCCAGGGCCGATCGGGCCTGCGAGCGCATCTGGTTGTCGACCGTGTGCGTGGCGTAGCGGGCCTGGCGGTAGACCTCGAGCAGCGCGGCCAGCACGCCGGCGTCCACCTGCTGTTCGCGCAGCAGCCGGCCGACCAGGTCGGTGGGGCTGTCCCCGGCGTGCCGGGGCGTGCCGGCCGAGGCGGCGGCCTGTTCCAGCCGCACCCAGCAGGCGATCACCGCCCGGCGCGGGTCACGGTCGGTGTCGGAGAGCTCCTCGATGCCGGCGTCGAGCGCGGCGACCAGGTCTTCGGCGGTGTTCGGGTCGGTGCGCTCACGCTCGGGCCGGGCCCGGCGGCCGCGACGGCGGGCCTGGTCGCGCAGGATCGCCCAGACCACCAGGCCGATCAGCACCAGCGCGGCCACGCCGAGGACGACCAGCGCCGCGGTGGTCAGCCACGCGGGCAGGCCGCTGTCGGACGGCGGGGGCGTCCCGCCGCCGGCGGACGGCTGGTTCGTGGCGATCGGCTTGGTCGGCAGCAACGGGGCGGCCTCTTCGGGCGGCGCGTCCGGCCGGATCCGCTCCAGCTGGGGCAGCGACCGGGTGGCCGCCACCGAGGCGAGGAAGAGCAGGCCGAGGATGGCGGCCAGCGGCCACCATCGACGCAGTCGGGCGAGGTCCATCGAGCACGAATCATGCCAGGCCCGCCAAAGCTTTGGCACGGGCCAGCACCTCGTCGAGCATCGCCGGGGTCAATCGACCGGTGAAGGTGTTCTGCTGGGACACGTGATAGCAGCCCAGCAGGACCGGCGCGCCGGGCATCGCGACCTCGGCGCCGTGCCCGAACCTGGGCCGCGGAACGGGCGGCCGGAGCCCGTACACCCGGGTCAAGGACGGCCACCACGCGGCCCAGGCGAACGCGCCCAGCGCGATGACCACCCGCAGCGTGGGTCTGATCAAGGACAGCTCCCGATGCAGCCAGGGAGCGCAGGTGTCCCGCTCGGACGGCAGCGGCTTGTTGTCCGGCGGGGCGCAGCGGACCGCCGCGAAGATCCGGGTGTGCGCGATCGTCAGGCCGTCGTCGCGGTCGACGCTGAGCGGCTGGTTGGCCAGGCCGGCACGGTGCAGCGCGGCGAAGAGCACGTCGCCGCTGCGATCGCCGGTGAAGATCCGCCCGGTCCGGTTGCCGCCGTGCGCCGCCGGGGCCAGCCCGAGGATGCCGACGGCCGCGTCCGGCGGGCCCATCCCGGGCACCGGGCGCCCCCAGTACTCCTGGTCGCGGAACGCGGCGCGGCGCTCGGCGGCGACCTGTTCGCGCCAGGCCACCAGCCGGTCGCAGGCGAAGCAGTTCGCCACCTCGGCGTCGAGTCGCGGCAGGTCGGGCGCTTCCGCCGCCCGCGACACGACGTCGTCGGGGGTACGCGCGGTCATGACGCGCGGCGGCGCAGGCAGAGCAGGTAGCCGCCGTTGCCCGTACTCGAATAGACGATGAACTTCTCACCCTCGCTGAAGAACGTGTCGCAGGCCGGCCCGTCGGCGTCGGTCGTGCCGTTCACCCGCCCGGCCACCTCGTAGTCGGCCTCGGCCGAGTCGCACGGCACCACCTCGGCCCGGGCGGCGGTGCCGGCGGTGATCTCCCGGCTGGTGCCGTGCACGCAGTCGCCGGCCCGGGCGCCACCGGCCTTGTCGCCGAAGAGGAACTCCTTGGCCGCCAGCACCGAGATGCCGATGGCCAGCGCCAGCAGGATGTGGATGGTCACCTTGAAGGCGACCGACCCACGTTCAGCCTCGTGCACGCATGGGACGGTAGCGCGTCAGCCGGACGGTGTGGGGGCGGGCGCGGCGGGCGCCGGCTTGTTGCCCAATCGGAACGGCGCGTTCTCGGCGCAGTACGGGTAGACCGACTCCGGAGCGCCCCGGCTGTACGAGCCCTGGTCGTCGTAGCAGTTCGGGTCGCCCAGCCGGATCGGCTGACCTTCCTGGTCGAGCAGCCGCGCGCCCTCGACCAGGTTGCCCTCACGGTCATAGACGAAGACATCACGAACGTCGTTGTACGGATCGGAGTAGCCGGCGTTCATGTAGGGATCGGTCCGGCTGGCCGAGTCGGCGTCGCTGAAACCGGCCAGTGCGACCACCACCAGGATGCCGGTGCCGACGGTGTGCATCAGCCGCAGCGGCCGCTTCAGCAGGAACCGGCGGCGGCCGAACCAGATCGAGGCCAACACGCAGGTGGCGAGCATCCCGAGAGCCACCAGGTCGCTGCCGCCGACCCGGGGCAGCAGGCCGATCTGGCTGCCGTCGCCCAGGGCGCTGGCCAGCACCATGGCGACCAGGTAGCCGCGCAGCACCCACCACGCCGGACGGAGCTGGGCCAGGAAGTCGCTGGCCTTCGGCCGGCCGAAGAGCGGCCCGGAGCTCTCGTCGAGCTCGCGCACACGGGCGCCGAGCGAGGCGCGCGCCCGGCGCAGCCGGGTGGCCCTGCGCGGCGGCGGAGGCGGGTCGGGGAAGCCGCCACCGACGTAGCCGGCGCTGGCCAGCAGCTCGGCGGCGTACACCGACGGCGGGCCGAGCCGGTCGGCGAGCGTACCGATGTCGTCGGCGACCACCTCGGCCAGGTGTTCCGGCAGGTCCTCGAGCAGGCCCTCGCGGACCTCCTCGGGCAGGCCGGCCAGCGCGGCGCGGACCGCCTCGACGTAGGCCGTGATCTCGTCGATGTCGGTGTCTGTTGCGTTCACGCCGTCCCCCGCTCGCGAAGAAGGTCGTCCATGGTGGCTGAGAACTCCTGCCAGATCTTGCCGGAGTGCTGCAACTCGGCTCGTCCGGCGGCGTTCAGGGCGTAGTACTTGCGGTGTGGGCCTTCGTCGCTGGGCACCACGTACGCGTTCAGCAGCCCGGAGTTGAAGAGGCGTCGCAGCGTGCCGTAGACGGAGGCGTCGCCGACCTCCTCCAGCCCGGCCACCCGCAGCCGGCGGAGGATGTCGTAGCCGTACCCGTCCTCGTCCCGCAGCACCGCCAGGACGGCCAGGTCGAGCACGCCCTTGAGCAGTTGCGTCGCATCCACGCACCGCACACTACTGTGCAGTGCGAAGTACCGTCAAGAACAGAACAGTGGTGGCCCAGAACGGTATTCGCCGCCGAAACGGCGCGCCGGGCTACCGCTGGAGGGGTCAGACGAGGCCGTAGGCGATGCCGTCGAGGATGTCGTGCTCGCTGGCCACCACGTCGTGCTTCTCGGCCCGCTCCATGATCGTGCGGAGGATCAGGGCGCCGGCGCCGATCACGTCGGCCCGGCCGGGATGCATCACCGGCAGCGCGCGGCGCTCGGCCACCGTGGCCGCCAGCAGGTTCGCGGTGACCTTGGCGACCTGGTCGTACGAGATCGTGGCGTGGTGGATCCGGCCGGCGTCGTACCCGGGCAGGTCGAGAGCGAGAGCCGCCACCGTCGTGACCGAACCGGCCAGCCCGACCATCGTGTGCGCGAGCCGGCCCGGCACGGCCGCGAGCGCCTTGTCGACCTGGGCGGTGATGTCCTTCTCGGCCGCCGCGATCTGCTTGGCCGTCGGCGGGTCGGCGAACTTGTGCCGCTCGGTCATCCGCACGCAGCCGATGTTCACCGAGCTCGCCGCCTCGACCGCCGCCACCCCGGTGACGAACTCGGTCGAGCCGCCGCCGATGTCCACCGCCAGGAAGGGTGGGTCCTCGGTGAGCCCGTGCACCGCCCCGACGAAGGAGAGCGCCGCTTCCTCGTTGCCGGTGATCACCTCGGGGTCGACGCGCAGCACCGACCGCACCATGTCGCGGAACTCGCCCGCGTTCTTGGCGTCTCGTGACGCCGAGGTGGCGACCATCCGCACCCGGTCGATGCCCAGCTCGGCGATCTCGGCGGCATAACCGAGCAGGGCCTGACGGGTACGCTCGATCGCCTCCGGAGCCAGCCGGCCGGTGCGGTCGACGCCCTCGCCCAGCCGGACGATCTCCATCCGGCGGGACACGTCGGACAGCCGCTCGCCGTCCACGTCCGCGATCAGCAGACGGATCGAGTTGGTGCCGCAGTCGATCGCCGCGACCCTCATAGATGCAACAACATTCGCGTGTTCCCCAACGTGTTCGGCTTGACCCGCTCCAGGTCGAGGAACTCGGCGACACCCTCGTCGTACGAGCGCAGCAGCTGCTCGTAGACCGGGTGTGGCACCGGCGCCCCGTCGATCTCGGTGAACCCGAAGGAGCCGAAGAACCGGGTCTCGAAGGTGAGGCAGAAGACCCGGGCCACCCCGAGCTCACGCGCCACCCCGAGCAGCTCGGTGACGATCTTGTGGCCGATCTTGGCACCGCGGTGCAAGGGGTCGACCGCGACCGTACGGATCTCGGCCAGGTCTTCCCACATCACGTGCAGCGCGCCGCAGCCGACCACGGTGTCGTCCTGGTCGGCGGCGACCCAGAACTCCTGGACGCTCTCGTACAGCGTGACCGTGGCCTTGCTGAGCAGCCGCCGATCGGTGGTGTAGGTGTCGACCAGCGTGCGGATCGCCTTCACGTCGCTGGTCCGCGCCCGTCGTACGGTGATCATCGGCACTTGCCCTCGGACCAGAACTCGCCGATCGCGTCGCGCACCTCGTCGCCGAACGGGTTCACACCCGGTCCCGCCGCCAGCGCGTGCGCGAGGTGCACGTGCAGGCACTTCACCCGGTCGGGCATCCCGCCGGCCGACACCCGGGCGATCTCGGGCACGTCCTCGATCTCGGTCCGCCGGGCCAGATAGTCCTCGTGCGCCTTGGCGTAGCGGGCGGCCAGCTCCGGATCGGTGGCGAGCCGTTCCTGCATGTCACGCATCACCCCGGCCGACTCCAGCCGGCTGCACGCCGCCGTCGCGTGCGGACAGGTCAGGTAGTACAGCGTCGGGAACGGCGTGCCGTCGGCCAGCCGCGGCGAGGTCTCCACCACGTCGGGATTGCCGCACGGGCAGCGGTGGGCGATCGCTCGGGTGCCACGGGGGCGGCGGCCGAGCTGCGACTCGACAACGTCCAGGTCGGCCGGCTGGGGGGATTCCATCTAGTTTCGAGGCTCCGAATTGGCTGCTTGCACGCTGGACCACAGGGTGTCGTACCAGCGGTCGGGTGCGGCGGCGGCGGGTGCGCGACCGGCGTCCCGGGCGGCGCCGGCCGGGTCGTTCAGCACGATCAGCGGGGTCTCACCGGGGCGTACGTAGTAGAAACGCTCGCGCGCCTGGGCCACCACGTACTCCTCGTCCGACCAGAGCGCGACCTCGTCCGCCTTCTCGGCGATGAGCCGGCGCTGGATCTCCTGCGCCTGCTCCATCTTGGCGATCTGCGATTCCTGGGCGAGATAGACCCGCAGCGGGTACGTGTAGGCCAGCACCAGCGCCACCAGCACCGCGATCATGACCGTGGCCCGGCCGGTGATCGCCCGGGGCCGGGGCGCGACGGTGCGTTTGGCGGCCGCGCCCTTGGTCGCCGCGGTGCGTTTCGCGGCCATCGGGCGGGCCTGCCGGGCCACCCGCGGCTCGACCCGGGTGGACGACGTGTCGCGCACGCGAACACGCTGCGTGGGGCGGGACGCGCGGCCGGGGCGGCGCGCCGGACCCTGGCCGCTCGGCGTGCGGCGCTGCGTCATCCCTGCCCTCCCCCGTCATGGAGTTGCGGCACCTGCCACCGCGAACCTATGCCCCGGCGCGTCGATGCCACAACTCCATGATCCGACGATGCGGGACTACGCGGTGCGGTAACGCGGGAACGCGCCCGCTCCGGCGTACCGGGCCGCGTCGCCCAGCTGCTCCTCGATGCGCAGGAGCTGGTTGTACTTGGCGACCCGGTCGGACCGGGCCGGCGCGCCGGTCTTGATCTGGCCGGAGCCGACCGCGACGGCGAGGTCGGCGATGGTGACGTCTTCGGTCTCACCGGACCGGTGGCTCATCATCGTCTTGAGGCCGTTGCGGTGGGCCAGGTCGACCGCGTCCACCGTCTCGGTCAGCGAGCCGATCTGGTTCACCTTGACCAGCACGGCGTTGGCGGCCTTCTCGGCGATGCCGCGGCCGATCCGGGTCGGGTTGGTGACGAACAGGTCGTCGCCGACGATCTGGATCTTGTCGCCGAGCTGCGCGGTCATCGCGCTCCAGCCGGCCCAGTCCTCCTCGGACAGCGGGTCCTCGATGGAGACGATCGGGTACGTCTCGGCCAGCTTGGCGTAGTAGTTGATCATCTCCTCGGACGACTTGGGAGCGCCCTCGAAGACGTACGAACCGTCCTTGTAGAACTCCGTCGCGGCCACGTCCATGGCCAGCACGATGTCGGTGCCCAGGGTGAAGCCGGCGGCCTGCACGGCCTCGGCGATCAGGTCGAGCGCGGCCGCGTTGGTCGGCAGGCTCGGCGCGAAGCCGCCCTCGTCGCCCAGCCCGGTGGACAGACCCTTCTTCTTCAGCACCGACTTCAGCGCGTGGTAGACCTCGGCGCCGGTGCGGAGCGCCTCGGAGAACGTGGCGGCGCCGATCGGCGCGACCATGAACTCCTGCACGTCGACGTTCGAGTCGGCGTGGGCGCCGCCGTTGAGGATGTTCATCATCGGGACCGGCAGCAGGTGAGCGTTCGGGCCACCCAGGTAGCGGTAGAGCGGCAGCTGCGCCGAGAGGGCGGCGGCCTTGGCCACGGCCAGCGACACGCCGAGGATCGCGTTGGCGCCCAGCTCCGACTTGTCCGGGGTGCCGTCCAGCTCGAGCATCTTGGCGTCGATCAGGCGCTGCTCGTCGGCCTCGTAGCCGATCAGCTGCTCGGCGATCTGCTCCTCGACGTTCTCGACCGCCTTGGTCACACCCTTGCCCAGGTAGCGGCCCTTGTCGCCGTCGCGCAGCTCGATCGCCTCGAACGCGCCGGTGGACGCGCCGGACGGAACCGCGGCGCGGCCGATCGAGCCGTCGTCCAGCCCGACCTCGACCTCGACGGTGGGGTTGCCTCGCGAGTCGAGGATCTCCCGGGCGACGATCACTTCGATGGTGGCCATCTGTCGTGTGGCTCCTTGTGCTCGTACGGTTGCCTGTGTCGCGCTCCCGGGGCCCTTCGTCGCGTCGCCGGGGCATCATGGCTACTTCGTCACCGGAAGGGTATCGAGCCCGCGGGCCCGCCATGTCAGCGGCTGTTTTTTGTCCGATATGCGGCACGGATTTCCCTCATGCCGGTGGCCGGGCGGCCGATGTCGGCCAGCATGAGCGAACACGTGCTTCCCGAGGCCGGCGCCGACGTCGAACTCACCGCGGCGTGCTGCGACCCGGTGCCCGGCGTCCGCGTGGTCGCGACCGAGTCCGGCCTGCTCACCCTGTCGCTCGCCCTGGCGGCCGTGCCCCAGGCCGGCTCGAACGTCACCCTCCGGTGGCCGGCCGGCATCCGCGGCCGCTACTCCCTGCCGGTGCACGTCGCCCAGGTCGACGAGAACCGGATCCAGGTCCGCCCGATCGGCCGGGCCGAGATCGAGCAGCAGCGCAACTTCGTCCGCGGCGGCGGCGGGGAACAGGTGATGCTGCGCCGGCCGGGCCTGCCCGACGTGTACGGCTGGATCCGCGACATCAGCGAGCAGGGCGTCCGTGCCCACTTCGAGGACATCATCCTGGCCGAGCGGGAGGAGATCCGGCTGCGCGTGCAGCTCGACGACGAACTGGTCGACGTCGCCGCCCTGACCGGCAAGATCGCGTCGCTGCGGCAGACCGTCCCGGTCCACGGCCCGATGAGCGTGGAGGTCGTCGCCACCCTCCAGCCGGACGAGCACCAGGCCCAGCAGATCCGCCGGTACGTCATGCGGCAGCAGGTGCTGACGCGCGCCCGGAGCGCGGGATAGCGGTTTGCACCGTGGTGCCCGATCCGCTTAGGTGTTGCACGTGCCAGCCATCCGCCGCGCCCTCCCCGCGCTCCTCGCCGGCTGGCTGCTGCTCACCGGCTGCGGCGACCTGCCGGCCGCGTCGGCCCAGGGCCTGGCCGGGAACGACCTGGTCGGCGCGATGGTGACCCAGCTCACCGCCTCGGCCGGCCTCACCTACACGGCCGGCTACCACCTGGCCGGCGGCACCACGGCCACGTTCACCCAGGCGCAGAAACCCCTGCGGCAGGGGTACGACTATCCGGGCGGCCGCCTCGTCGTCAGCTCGTCCGAGGTCACCGACTGCCGCGGCGCCTCCCGGCCGGCCTGCACGCTGACCAGCCCGCCCGCGACCGGCTCGCTGCCGCCGGCGCTGTCCGCGGTCCAGTCCACCGGCCTCGTCCCGCCGCCCGTGGTGATCAAGCTGCTGAACACGGCGGCCCTCGACCAGAACGTCACGATCGCCCCTCGCGACACCACCATCGCCGGTCACCACGCCACCTGCCTCGACCTGACCGGCATCGACAACGCGGCCGCCCGTGACCTCGGCGTCTGCGTCACCAACGACGGCGTGCTGGGCAGCTTCAAGGGCATGATCGCCGGCCGGCAGGCCGACATGACCATGACCGAGTACGACCCCACGGCCCGATACACGGCCTTCACCCCGCCGCCGGGCGCCCGCTTCCCCTAGGCGGTGTTCATAACCCGGCCAGGGCTGCGGCGTGGCCGGGTTATGAAACACGGCCCAGCCACTTCGGGGGCGGTCAGACGCCCAGCAGCGTGCGCAGGTGGCGCGGCGGCGGGGAGCCGTGCGCGAGCATCGCGTCGTGCCAGGCCTTGGGCGTCGCGCCGAACGGGCGGCCGGCGGCGATGGCCGCGATCTCGGTGTAGCCGACGAAGTAGGTGGAGAGCTGGGTCGAGGTGAGCAGGGCCCGCCGCCACTTGCCGGCCGCCTCCCCCGCCTCCTGGAAGCCGACGTCCGTCATCAGGGCCATCGCCTCGGCCTCGGACAGGTCCTCGCAGTGGACCAACTGGTCGAGGACGGCGTTGAGGCTGGTGCGCAGCTGCATCTTGAGTTGTTGCATGCGCACCGGCAGGCCGCCGAAGCCGAGGCCGGCCATCAGCTCCTCGGCGTACACGGCCCAGCCCTCGACGAACGGACCGGAACCGCCGATGGCCCGGACCCGGGTGCGGCCGCGGAACCGGCGCGCATGCGCGATCTGCAGGAAGTGGCCCGGCATGGCCTCGTGCACGGTCAGGTTGCGGACCATGTGGTCGTTGTACTCGCGGTAGAGCGACTCGGCCCGCTCCGGCGACCAGTCACCGGGCGCGGGCGCGATGCAGTAGAACGTGGGCAGCCCGGCCGGCTCGAACGCCCCGGGTGAGTCGCAGTAGGCGACGGCCACCCCGCGGGCGAACTCCGGCATCTCCTCGATCACCAGCGGGTCGTCGACCAGCGTCAGCAGGTCGTGGTCGCGGACGAACGCGGTCGCCTCGTCCAGGCTGATCCGGGCCAGGCCGACGATCGTGTCGCCGTCCGGGTGATCGTCGGCGAGCCGGGCGAGCGCCTCGCGCACCGACCCGCCGGCGGCCAGCTCCCGAAGCTCGGCCCCGGCCGCCTCCACGTTGCGCCGGGCCCGGGACAGCACCTCGGCCGCGGGCAGCTCGGTGTCGAGCGTGTGCCACAGCCGCGCCTCCCACAGCCGGCGGCCCAGGCGAGGGTCGCGGCCGGGCACGTCCAGCCGGGTGCGCAGCCAGTCGCCGAACTCGGCCAGGGCGGCGGTCGCGGCGGCGGCGGCCGGTTCGACCGCGGCCCGCAACGCCGGCTCCCGGTCGAGCAGGCCGGGCACCTGGCCCTCGATCAGCCGGGCGACCCCGGCGAACTGGCCGATCGCCGTCTCCACGTGGATCCGCGGCATGTCCCGCAGCACCGCGCGGGCGGTGGCCAGCGCGTCGGGGATCGCCGCGAGCCGGCCCCCGAGGCTGGCCAGCCGCTCGGGCAGCGGCGCGAAGGGCCGGGCGATCAGCCCGTGGAGCAGTCCGCCGGGGTTGTGCAGCAGCGGGTTCCACTCGTGCTCGCGCACGTCGGTCAGCTCGAACAGCCCCCGCTCGACCCGGGCCGAGAGGATCGCGTGGTCGACCTGCTCCTCGGCGTCGAACGCGTCCGGGTCGATGCCGGCCAGCGCGTCGGCGGCCTCACGGAGCATGGTGACCCGCTCGGCCACGGCCCCCGGCGACAGGTCGGGCAACCGATCGTCGTAGCGGTGGTCCCCGACGTAGGAGGCCAGGCGCGGGTCGCTCTCCAGGAGCGCGTCAACGATCCGCTCGGCGGTGTCCACGAAGTCCGGCATGTCAGCAACCTACTCGGCGGCGCGCACCCGCGCGGCGTAGGCCAGGGTGGCCTCGCGCAGCGCCTGCTCGGGATCGCCGCCGGCCTCGCGCGCCTCGGCCACCAGCCGGAGCAGCGTCGAACCCAGCGAGTCGTCGGCCGGCAGCGGCACGGACAGGCCGGCGCGGGACGTGCGCTGCAGGATCTTGGCCGCCAGGGCCAGCGCCGGCTGGGACAGGGCCACGCCGTCCAGGGCCGAGTCGCGCGCCTTCTCCTGCTTCTTGATGCGTTCCCAGTTGTCGATGATGTTCTCGACCGAGTCGACCTGCTCGCCGGCGAAGACGTGCGGGTTGCGGCGGATCATCTTGTCGACCAGGGTGCCGGCCACGTCGTCGACGTTCCAGGCCGACTCGCCCGGCAGGTTCTCGGCCAGGCGGGCGTGCAGCACGACCTGGAGCAGCACGTCGCCGAGCTCCTCGCGCAGGGCGTCGAGGTCGTTCTCGGCGATCGCGTCGTAGGCCTCGTAGGCCTCCTCGAGCAGGTACTGGGCCAGGCTCTGATGGGTCTGCTGCAGTTTCCACGGGTCGCCGCCGGGCGAGGCCAGTCGGTCCATCACGGCGACGGCGTCGAGCAGGCGGGCGCCGGGCGGGTCCCAGGAGCCGTACATCAGCTCCATCTCGGCGAGCTGAGGCTCGCGGGCCAGCCGGAGACCGAGCTGCCGGGCGAAGTCCTGGTCGCCGGTCGGGCCGGCCAGCCAGACCACGGTCTCGTGGGTCGCGAGCTCGCCGACCAGCGCCTCGACATCCGGGCCCAGGACGGTCACCGGCACACCGGCCGCAACCCAGGCGTCGCCGGCGGCGGCCGAGTACACCGGATGGGCCCGGACCAGGTCCCAGGCCGCCGCGGTCAGCAGGCCGGTCGGTAGCCGCGGCGACGTGACCAGCAGGACGATGCGACCGGGCATCAGGACTTGTTCAGCACCGTCGCGTCGTCCTGGTCGACCAGCGGGATGGACACCAGGTTGAGCGGCTTGTTGTCGGGGCCGTTCTCGGCGTACACCGGGATCTCGCCGCTCGCGAACCGCGGGTTGATCTTCAGGTCGGCCTTGTCCCACTCGGTCTGCAGGTCTTTCTTGACGTTCAGCGCGCGGCCCAGCGTCTGCAGCGCCTCGGCCGACACGCTGGACTTGAACTCTTGATAGGTCAGGCCGGGCTTCATCTGACCGGTCTCCTCGAAGACCTCGAACACGTGCTTGACGTCGGCGTCCGGCGGGGTGCCCGGCTGTGCGGCCTGGAGCAGGCTGTTCAGCAGCAGGCGGCTCTCGCCGTAGAGGCGGACGTATTCCGCGTTGCCGGGCACGCCGATGCTGGCGCCGATCTCTTGAAGCGGCACGTCGGCCGGGAGCCGCACGTTCTTCGCCTTCGCGACCCGGGTGACCAGGTCGTGGGTGACCATCGCGCTGACCACCTCGGGCATGCTCACCGGCGCCGGGGCGGGTGCCCCGGAGGCGCCCGCGGCGGCCGGCTGGGCGGCCTTCTTGGCCGTCAGGTCGTCGAAGACGTGCTGCGCGTCGGCCACCGAGATCGTCCGGTCGCCGATGTAGGCGGCCACGTCGGGCTCGGACCGGCAGGCGGACAGCCCGCCGATGGCCAGGGCGGCGGCGACGGCGACGGACGCGAGACGGCGGGCACGCTGCATGCCGATGACTCTCTCACGTCCCTCAGGAGGCATGCTGGCGACCCCCGGAAGTGGCGGGCTCCCCGAGCACGTCCTTCAGCAGCTGCGCACACCACTGGAGCAGCGCCTGGTCGCGCAGCGGTTCGCCGCCGACCCGCCGGGTCATCGGCCGGGGCACGCTGACCTGGTCGTTGACCGACTTGTAGACGGAGTCGGGGTGGTACCGCTTCAACCGCATCTGCTTCGAGTCGAGCAGCGGCAGGGGCGAGAAACGCAGGTGCTTCCCCTGTACGGAGACATCGGTCAGGCCGTAGGTGCGGGCGAGCTGCCGGAACCGGGCCACCGCGATCAGGTTCGCGACCGGCTCGGGCGGCTCGCCGTACCGGTCGGTCATCTCGGCGACCACCTCGTCGAGGCGGGCGGTGTCCCGTGCCTCGGCCAGCTTCCGGTACATCTCCAGCCGCAGCCGTTCCACGTTGATGTATTCGGTCGGCAGGTGCGCGTCCACCGGCAGGTCGATCTTGACCTCGGTCTCCTCCTCCGGCCGCTCCCCCTTGAACTGCTGCACCGCCTCGCCGACCATCCGCACGTAGAGGTCGAAGCCGACGCCCTCGATGTGCCCGGACTGCTCGCCGCCGAGCAGGTTGCCGGCGCCGCGGATCTCCAGGTCCTTCATCGCCACGTACATGCCGGCGCCCAGTTCGGTGTGCTGGGCGATGGTGGCCAGCCGCTCGTGCGCCTGCTCGGTCAGCGGCTTCTCACGCGGGTAGAGGAAGTAGGCGTACGCCCGCTCGCGGCCCCGGCCGACCCGGCCGCGGATCTGGTGCAGCTGGGAGAGGCCGAGCAGGTCGGCGCGCTCGACGATGAGCGTGTTGGCGTTCGGGATGTCGATGCCGGACTCCACGATGGTGGTGGAGACGAGCACGTCGAACTCCTTCTCCCAGAAGCCGACCATGACCTTCTCCAGGGCGTCCTCACCCATCTGCCCGTGCGCCACCGCGATTCGCGCCTCGGGCACCAGCTCGCGCAGCCGGCGGGCCGCCCGGTCGATCGACTCGACCCGGTTGTGCAGGAAGAACACCTGGCCGTCACGGAGCAGCTCGCGATGGATGGCCGCGGCGACCTGCTTGTCGTCGTACCCGCCGACGAAGGTGAGCACCGGGTGCCGTTCCTCCGGCGGGGTGGCGATCGTGGACATCTCCCGGATGCCGGTGATCGCCATCTCCAGCGTCCGCGGGATCGGGGTGGCCGACATGGTCAGCACGTCGACCGACGCGCGCAGCGCCTTGAGCTGTTCCTTGTGCTCGACGCCGAACCGCTGCTCCTCGTCCACGATGATCAGGCCGAGGTTCTTGAACCGGGTCGAGTTGGCCAGCAGCCGGTGGGTGCCGATCAGGATGTCGGCGGTGCCGTCGGCCGCCTTCTCCAGGGTGTGCTTGGCCTCGGTCGGGGTCTGGAACCGGGACAGCTGCCGGATCTCCACCGGGAACTGGTTCATCCGCTCGGTGAACGTGTTGAAGTGCTGCTGGGCCAGCAGGGTGGTGGGCACCAGGATGGCCACCTGCTTGCCGTCCTGCACCGCCTTGAACGCCGCCCGGACCGCGATCTCGGTCTTGCCGTAACCGACGTCGCCGCAGATCAGCCGGTCCATCGGGACCGCCTTCTCCATGTCGTCCTTGACCTCGTGGATCGCCGAGAGCTGGTCCGGCGTCTCGGTGTAGGGGAACGCGTCCTCCAGCTCGCGCTGCCACGGCGTGTCCGGCCCGAACGCGTGGCCCTGGGACGCCTGCCGGGCGGCGTACAGCTGGATGAGCTGGGCGGCGATCTCGCGCACCGCCTTCCGCGCCCGCGCCTTGCTCTTCTGCCACTCCGAGCCGCCCATCTTGTGCAGCGTCGGCGACTCGCCACCGACGTAGCGGGAGAGCTGGTCGAGCTGGTCGGTGGGCACGAACAGCCGATCGCCGGGCTGGCCCCGCTTGGACGGCGCGTACTCGATGACCAGGTACTCCCGCTCGGCGCCGTTGACCACCCGCTGGACGAGCTCGATGTAGCGGCCGATGCCGTGCTGTTCGTGCACGACGTGGTCGCCCATCTTGAGCTCGAGCGGGTCGATCGTGTTGCGCCGCCGGGACGGCATCTTGCGCATGTCCTTGGTGCTGGCGCCGCGCCCGCCGGAGATGTCGTTGCCGGTGATGATCGCGAGCCGGGCCGGCTCGTCGACGAAGCCGTGGTTGAGCCCGCCGCAGGTGATCAGCAGCTGGCCCGGCTCGATCGCGGCCGGGATGCTGTCCACCGGGGTGACGCCGAGGCCGGCGTCGCGCAGCAGCTCGGTGGCGCGCTGGGCGGTGCCGTGCCCCTCGAAGACCAGCGCGATCGCCCAGCCGTCGGTCACCCATCCGGACAGATCGGCAGCGAGACGCGCGGTGTCACCGTGATAGAGCGGCACCGGCTGGGCCGACAGAGCGATCGCATCGCCCAGATCCGGCGAGACTTCGACGGTCTCGGTTGCGAGCCACGGCGTTTCGTCGGATCGGTCAGGTTCTTCGGAGGCCAGGCCGAACGGCGACACCGTCCACCATGGCTGGTGCAACGTGGTGGCGTGCGACCGCACGTCGGCCAGGGTCCGGAACGCCGCCGCCCCCACGTCGATCGGCGCCTGCCCACCCACGGCGGCCGCGGCCCAGGAGGCTTCGAGGAACTCGGCCGAGGTACGCGTCAGGTCGTGCGCCCGGGTCCGGATCCGCTCCGGGTCGCAGAGCAGCACATGCGTTCCCGGTGGCATGCAGTCGATCAGAAGCTCCATGCTGTCCGTCCCCTGGAGCAGGGCCGGCGCCAGCGACTCCATCCCCTCGACCGGGATGCCGTCGGACAGCTTGTCGAGGATCTCGCCCAGCTCCGGGTGTTCCACGGCCAGCTCGAAGGCCCGGGTCCGCACCTCGGGCGTCAGCAGCAGCTCGCGGCAGGGCGGCGCCCACAGCCGCCGCACCGGGTCGATGGTCCGCTGGTCGGCCACCGCGAAGGTGCGGATCTCCTCGATCTCGTCGCCCCAGAACTCGACCCGGGACGGGTGTTCGTCGGTCGGCGGGAAGACGTCCAGGATGCCGCCCCGGACCGCGAACTCGCCACGCTTGGTGACCAGGTCGACCCGGGCGTACGCCATGTCGGTGAGCCGCCGCGCGATCGCCTCGAGCTCGGCCTCGCCGCCGGTCGTCAGCTCCACCGGCTCGAGGTCGCCGAGGCCCTTGAGCTGCGGCTGAAGCAGGCTGCGGACCGGCGCCACGATGACCCGCAACGCCTCGCCGGGCGCCGGGTGGGCCAGCCGTCGCAGCACGGCCAGCCGCCGGCCGACGGTGTCGGAGCGTGGCGACAACCGCTCGTGCGGCAGCGTCTCCCACGACGGGTAGACCGCCACCGCGGCCGGGTCGATCAGGCAGCCGAGCGCGTCGGCCAGGTCGTCGGCCTCGCGGCTGGTGGCGGTGACCGCGAGCACCGGCCGCGAGGCGCCGCCACTGTCGGCCGGCGAGGCGACGGCGGCGACCACGAACGGGCGCAGCGAGGCGGGCGCGGTGAGGTCGAGGGCGTCGGAGTCGACCCCGCCCTTACGAGCGAGGTCACGGGAGCGGGCGAGCCCACGGTCGCGCAGGGCGGCCGGGATCAGACCGGACAGTTGCACGGAAGGAACTCCTAAGCAGGCACGGCGAGCAGCCCCACGCCCAGGAAGGACGGGGGGTACGCCACCCAGCTTAGTCCGCCCCGCGAGCAGGAAACGTGAGTCACCGCTATCGGACAACATGTCCGACATGGCCGTCTATACGTAACCAAGACTCCCCGATCACTGTTGCCAATTTCCGGGGAGGACAGTGCTGATGACGAATCGAGCTTTGCGCATCTTATTGCTCGTCTCAGCTTTCAACGGCCTGAGCCAACGTGTGTGGTGCACGCTGCGCGAGGCCGATCATGACGTCGGTGTCCTGCTCGCCACGAGTCCGAAAGACATGATCGAGGGGGTACGCGCCGCGCGTCCCGACCTCATCCTGTGCCCGTTCCTCAAGGAACGGGTGCCGGCCGAGGTGTGGCAGAACTGGCGCACCGTGATCATCCATCCCGGCCCGGTCGGCGACCGCGGCCCGTCCTCACTGGACTGGGCGATCGCCGACGGCGCGCGCCGCTGGGGCGTGACCGCGCTCCAGGCGGTCGAGGAGATGGACGCCGGGCCGATCTGGGCCACCCGCACGTTCCCCCTTCCCGCGGCCCCGCCGCGCAAGTCGTCGCTCTACACCGGCCCGGTGGCCGACGCCGCCCTGGAGTGCGTGGCCGAGGTCCTGGCCAAGGCGGCCGACCCGGACTTCCAGCCGGTGCCCACCGACGACATGCCGACCGAGGTGCCCGGCACCCGGCTGCGCCCGGCGATGCGCCAGGAGGACCGCGCGTTCGACTGGGCCGACCCGACGGAGGACATTCTGCGGCGGATCCGCGCGGCCGACGGCGCACCCGGTGTGCGGACCTCGGTGGCCGGGCTCGATGTCTTCGCCTACGACGCGCACCGCGGCCCGGCCCGCACCGGCCCGCCCGGCACGCTGCTGCGCCGCCGGCAGGGCGCGGTGCTGGTCGGCACCGGCGACGGCAGCCTCTGGCTGGGCCACCTGCGCGTGCCGGACGGCGTCAAGCTGCCCGCCGCGCGGCTGCTCGGCAAACGGCTGCGCGACGTGCCGGACGCTCCCCTGCCCCCGGGCGTCGAGCCGGAGTCGCCGGCCGCGTACCGGCAGATCCGCTACCGGCGGGCCGGCCGGGTGGGCTGGCTGACGTTCGACTTCTACAACGGCGCGATGTCGGCCGGGCACTGCCGGCGATTACTCGCGGCCCTCCGGCACGCCGCCGCGCAGAGCACCGACGTGCTGGTGCTGCGCGGCGGCACCGACTCGTTCAGCAACGGCATCCACCTGAACGTCATCGACGCCGCCCCGGACCCGGCTGCCGCCGCGTGGGCCACCATCCGGGCCGTCAACGAGGTGTGCCGGGAGATCATCACGTGCACGCGGCAGGTGGTGATCGCCGGGTACGCGGGCAGCGCCGGCGCCGGCGGGGTGATGCTCGGGCTCGGCGCCGACGTGGTCGCGGCCCGCTCCGGGATCGTCCTCAACCCCTACTACGACATCGGCCTGTACGGGTCGGAGCTGCACACGTACTCACTCCCCCGCCGGGTCGGCGCGGAGACGGCCCAGCGGCTGATCGACGACAAACTGCCGGTCAGCGCCGGACAGGCGGCGTCGCTGGGGCTGGTCGACGAGGTCGGCCCGCGGCACCCCGAGGCGTACACGGAGTGGCTGGCCGAGCTGGCCGCCGAGCTGGCCGAGCCGCGGGCCGCCAAGGCGAGGCGCGCGGCCAAGGCCCGGCGGCTGTCCGGTGAGCGGGTGCCGCTGGACGTGTACGAGGCCCGCGAGCTGGCCGAGATGAGCCGGGACATGTGGGCCGACCGGTCCGGGTTCGCCGCCGCCCGCCGCGCGTTCGTGAGCAAGCAGCGGCCGGCCTCCACGCCGGACCGGCTGCTGATGACGCCGGCCGGCCCGGGTAGGCCGATCGCCCGGCCCCGGATCACCGACGACGGCGACGGCCGGCCCGCGGTCCGCCCGGCCGTGCCCGTGTCCGCGTGAGCCTCAAACCACCCCTGGACCCGGCCGCCGTACGGGCGCTCACCGCCAAGACCGTCAAGCTGCCCCAGCGCTACGGCTACAGCGCGTACAGCGTGCTGGCCGGCCCGGCCGCCACCGCCGAGGAGGCGGGCGGCCGGGTGGAGATGCGCCGGCTGTCCCGCCGCCGCCCGTTCCTCACCCTGCTGATCACCGTGTTCGCGTTCGCCTTCGAGAGCACGTTCTTCGGCTGGCTGCTGCTCAAGATCGAGGTGCCCGACCACGACCTGCGCCCGATGCTCTACGCCGCGACCGTCTTCATGATCGCGGCGACCGCCCTGATCGAGCTGTTCCGGCTGGTCAACGTCGTGACGTTGTGCCTGTCCACGCTGTGGGCGCGGGATCCGCGGCCGATCGTGCCGGACGCGACGCTGCGGGTGGCCTTCCTGACCACGATCGTGCCGGGCAAGGAACCGGTCGAAATGGTCGAGCGCACGTTGCGGGCCGCGATCGACGTCCGGCACGCCGGGCCGTACGAGGTGTGGCTGCTTGACGAGGGCGACGACGCCGAGGTGAAGGCGATGTGCGGGCGCCTCGGCGTGCGGCACTTCACCCGCAAGGGCCGGCCCGATCGCAACACCGCCGCGGGCGAGTTCAAGGCCCGGACCAAGCACGGCAACTACAACTCCTGGGTACGCGAGCACGGCGACGCGTACGACGTCTTCGTGTCGGTCGACCCGGACCACGTGCCGCAACCGAACTTCTGCGAGCGGCTGCTCGGCTACTTCCGCGACCCGGACGTGGCGTTCGTGGTGGGCCCGCAGATCTACGGCAACTACGACAACGTGGTGACCCGCTGGGCCGAGTCGCAGCAGTACCTGTTCCACTCCCTGCTCCAGCGGGCCGGCAACCGGCGCGGCATCGCCATGCTGGTCGGCACCAACAACGCTGTCCGGATCAAGGCCCTCACCTCGATCGGCGGCCTGCAGGACTCGATCACCGAGGACATGGCCACCAGCCTGGTCGTGCACGCGACCCGGAACCCGGCCACCGGCCGGCGCTGGCGCTCGGTCTACACCCCGGACGTGCTGGCCGTCGGCGAGGGCCCGTCCACCTGGACCGACTACTTCAGCCAGCAGCACCGCTGGTCGCGCGGCACCGACGAGGTGGTGGTCCGGCAGTTCGCGCGGATGATCCCGCGGCTCGGCCTGGGCCGGGCGCTGCACTACGGCCTGCTGATGTCGTACTACCCGCTGACCGCGCTGGCCTGGCTCCTCGGTGCGGCCAACGCCGCCTGCTACCTGGTGCTGGGCGCCGAGGGGGTGCAGGTTCCGCATCAGGTGTGGCTGATGCTGTACGTCGACGCGGCGCTGTTCCAGGTCGGCCTGTACGTCTTCAACCGGCGGCACAACATCAGCCCGCACGAGGAGGCCGGCTCGTCCGGGCTGTCCGGGATGCTGGTCTCCACCCTGTGCGCGCCGATCTACGTGGCGTCGTACGCCGGCGCGCTGCTGCGCCGCAAGGCCGGTTTTGTGGTCACGCCCAAGGGCGACTCGGCCAGCCCGGACCGGCTCGCCACCTTCCGCCACGGCCTGGTCTGGGCCGCCTTCTACGCCGCTCTGCTGCTGATCGCGCCGCTGGCCGGGCACGTGGACGGCGCCATGTGGGTGTGGCCCGCGGTCAACATCGTCATCTGTCTCACGCCCACGATCGTCTGGGCCTTGCGAAAGGGAGGAACAGCGTGAAGCCCCGCCCCCGCCCCACTCTCGCCCGCCGGCTGGCGAGCGGCCTGGTCGCGCTCGCGGTACTCGGCGTCGTCGCCGTGGTGAACCGCCCGATGGTCGCCGCCGGAAGCGAGGCGTTCCACGAGTTCAGCATCAACCGGCAGTCCTACAAGGAGCGTTACGGCCACTGGGCCCGGCTGCCCGTGCCCCCCGAGTTCCGGGTCAACGCCATCCACGCCGCGCTGCTCAACACCGGGAAGGTGCTGATCATCGCGGGCAGCGGCAACAACCGGGAGGCGTTCCAGGCCGGCACCTTCCGGACGATCCTGTTCGACCCGGCCACCGACACGTTCACCGACGTGCCGACGCCGACCGACGTCTTCTGCGCCGGACACACTTTCCTGCCCAACGGCAACCTGCTGATCGCCGGCGGCACCAAGTCGTACGAGGTGCTGGAAACCGACATCAAGCACGCGGCCGGCGTACTCAAGATCAAGAATGAGTCGCCCGACCAGGGGCCGCGGTTCTTCCCCAAGGGCACCCGGGTCACCTCTCCGACCGGGTACGTCTACCTCACCCGCGCCGACGTGACCGTGCCCGCGGCGACCAAGATGCAGCACGGCCGGCAGTGGATGGTGCACGCCGGCCAGGCCGAGGTGTGGGTCGACGCCGAGCTGGCCGGCAACGCGCCGATCGTCCGGCGGCCGGCCCAGTACCGGGTCGCCGACCTGAGCGGCGATGTCTACGGGCTGGCCGACAAGATCACCCGGGAGAAGCAGGAGTACGGCGGCGACAAGACGTCGTACGAGTTCGACCCGCGCACCGAGCGCTACGTCCGGGTCGGCGACCTGGTGAAGCACCGCTGGTATCCGACGCTGACCGAACTGCCCGGCGGCAACGTGCTGGCCGTGTCCGGTCTGGACGAGTTCGGCAGGATCCTGCCCGGCGACAACGAGAAGTACGACCCGGCCACCCGGCGCTGGACCGCGGCGCCGGAGCTGAAGCGGGTGTTCCCGACGTACCCGTCACTGCATCTGATGGCCGACGGGCGGCTGTTCTACTCGGGCTCCAACTCCGGGTACGGCTCGGACACCGTCGGGCGTACCCCCGGCATCTGGAACGTGCGCACCAACCGCTTCTCCGACGTGGCCGGCCTGCGGCAACCGCAGATGACCGAGACCAGCTCGTCGGTGCTGCTGGCGCCGGCCCAGAAGCAGAAGGTGATGATCCTCGGCGGCGGCGAGGTGGGCGAGTCGCCGGTGTCGACCGCGCGGACCGACGTCATCGACCTCACCCAGAACCGGCCGCGCTACCGCCCGGGACCCGACCTGCCGGCCCCCGCGCGCTACCTCAGCACCGTCCTGCTGCCGGACGACTCGGTGCTCACCACCGGCGGCTCGTCCGGCTACCGGGGCGGCGCCTACCAGGGCCGGGCGCGCAGCGACCTGTTCAACGCCCAGCTCTACCGGCCGACCACGAACCGCTTCGAGCGGCTGGCCGACTCGACCGTCGGGCGCAACTACCACTCCGAGGCGATCCTGCTGCCCGACGGCCGGGTGATCACCATGGGCAGCGACCCGCTCTACGACCGCACCGGCCGCAATCCCGGCACCTTCGAGCAGCGCGTCGAGGTGTTCAGCCCGCCCTACCTGTTCCGCGGCGCGCGGCCCGCTCTGACCAGCGGCCCGGCGTCGATCAGCCGCGGCGGCAAGGCCTTCTTCGGAACGCCGTCCCCGCGCCGGATCGTCGGGGCGCGGCTGATGCGGCCCAGCGCGGTCACCCATGTCACCGACGTCGACCAGCGTTCGGTCGCAGCGTCCGTGGCCGCGGCGCCCGGCGGCGTCACCCTCACCGTCCCGTCCGGCCGCGGGCTGGTGCCGTCCGGCTGGTACATGGTGTTCCTGGTCGACGATCGCGGTGTGCCGTCGGCCGGCCGCTGGGTGAAGGTGCGCTGATGGCGACCCACGCCCGGGTGGGGCGGCGGGCGTGGCTCGCGGTTTCGGTCGCCCTCGCCGCCGTGGCCGTGGGCGCCTCCCTCGTGGTGGCCAGCTCGCCCGAACCGCCGGTCTACTCATCGCCCGCGTCTCCCATGCCCTCACACACCGTGCCCGCCTCGGAGTTCTATGTGGACCCGGCGGGTGCGGCCGCCGAGCAGGTGCGGGCCTGGGAGCAGACCGGGCGTACGGCCGACGCGGCGCTGCTGCGGAAGATCGCGGACCGGCCGGTCGCCACCTGGTTCGCCGACGCCGAGCCCGGGTTCGCGGTGCGCGCCCAGACCCTGGTCGGTGACGCCGCCCGGGCCGGCCGGCTGCCGGTGCTGACGCTCTACCACATCCCGCACCGGGACTGCGGCGGCCAGTCGGCGGGCGGGGCGCCGGACGGCCCGGCGTACCGCGACTGGATCGCGGCCCTGGCCACCGCCCTGGACGGGCATCGCGCGGTGGTGGTCCTGGAGCCGGACGCGGTGGCGCAGGCCGTGCAGGGGTGCCTGTCCGACACCCGGACGGCCGAGCGCTACGCGTTGCTGGCACACGCGGTCGACACCCTGCGGGCGGTGTCCGGCGTGACGGTCTACCTGGACGCGGGCAACCCGTCCTGGATCAGGTCACCGGCGAAGATGACGGCCGGCCTGCGCAAGGCCGGCATCGCGCGGTCGCACGGCTTCGCCCTGAACGTGGCCAACTTCGAGACCACCACGGCCAACGTCCGCTACGGCACGGCCCTGTCCCGCATCCTCGGCGGCGCCCACTTCGTCATCGACACCAGCCGCAACGGCAACGGCCCGGCCCGGCCCGGCGCGGGCGACCAGCACTGGTGCAATCCGCCCGGCCGCAAGCTGGGCGAGGCGCCGACCCGGCGCACGGGTCACGCCCTGGTCGACGCCTACCTGTGGATCAAACGCCCCGGCGAGTCCGACGGCGCCTGCGGCCCGGACGCCCCGCCGGCCGGCGTGTGGTGGCCGGAGTACGCCCTCGACCTGGCCCGCTGAGGAACCGGCCCGCTGAGGAACCGGCCCGCTGATTCGTTCAGCTCGCGGCCGGGGCCGGGGACCTCCGGCGGATGGAGTCGGCCTTGCACTCCTCGAACGTGGTGCACGTGAACACCAGGTCCTGGACGCCGGGCAGGGCCTTGAGCTCGGCCTGGAGCGGGGTGTCCCGGACGTTGCGAACCGCGGCCTGGTCCTTCATCTTCACCACGAAGGTCTCCGGCAGGTTCTCCGGCTCGAAGTTCTCCGGCATCTCCTGGTTCTGCTCGGCGAACACCTTCTTCATCTTCGCGTACGCCACGTCATGCCCCTCGAAGGTGACCGTGGTGACATCCGGCAGCGTCCGGAGGCGCGCCTCGACGGCCGCCTTCCGCTCCGCGGGGTTGTCGTCCCGCAGGAAGACCGAGAACTGGGCGTTCTCCTCGATGAGGCGTTCGATCTCCTCCTTCTTCTCGTCACGGTCGAGAAGACCGCAACCGGAGAGGCTCACGAGCGCGAGCAGGACGACGACCATGGTTCGGCGAAACACGGGGCGGAGGTTAGCAGCAGAGGCCGGCCGCCGCCCCGTGTGCGCCGGCGTTCAGTCCAGGCCGTGCAGGGGTGGCACGCGCAGGGTGCGCTCGCCGCCCGGCGTGCCGCCCAGGACGATCTTGCGCAGGGACGCGTTGTTGGTGGTGCGGAGCTCGGCCAGCTTGCCGTCCGGGTTGGCCTTGACCTCGACCCAGTACGTGCCGTTGGGCAGGTCGGTCACGTCGAAGGACTGGCCGGGCAGGTACTGGAAGTAGGTGTCGCCGTTGCCGATGTCGAGGCGCTCACGCACCGCGACCGCGGTGTTCTGGCCGCACGAGCTGGCCAGGTCGTTGTTCGGGGGCCGCCAGGCCGCGTTCGGCCGCAGGTAGTCGACCGGGTCGGTGTTGGCCAGGCAGAAGGCTTCCTTGCCGGAGCGCACGGCCAGGCTCCGGTCGGCGGTCAGCAGGTTGTACTGCGCGAAGTCGGTGAAGTGCCAGTGCAGGTGGCCGTCGCGCGGGTCCCACTCCATCGTCCCGGCCGGCCGGACTCCGACCTCGTTGCCGGCCGCGTCGTAGAAGTACTGGTAGGCGTCCATCAGGTCGGTTCCGCTCCGCCGGAAGCCGTCCACCAGCAGCGGCGACGTGCCGGCGTTCCAGACCGTGGCGGCGAACACCACGTTGGTGCGGCCCTCGACGGTGTCGAGGGCGATGTTCCAGGCGGGCAGCGATCGCAGGTCGGGGCGCGGTCCGGCGGCCGGCGCCGAGGCCAACGGCGTCGGAATCTTGGCCGGTGGCCGCAGGAACGGGTGGTACGCCGAGAGCTGCTTCGACGCGTCACCCTCGTTCGCGTGCTCGCTGCCGGCGGGAACGGGTTTCTTCCGGAGCCCGGCGTTCCGGTCGACCACGGTCAGATTGAGGTCGACGGTGGCGTCGGCGGGTGACACCCCCAGCCAGGCGCGATATTTCTCGGCCAGCCGGGCGGTGACCCGGTAGGAGCCGGGCGCCAGGTCGAACTGCGTGCCGTCCGGCTCGTAATACGGGAAGCTCTCGACCGGCGAGTTGTACCCGGCCTGGATGCCCCAGATCGAGCCGAGCACGAACGGGTTCTCGAGCCAGGCGCAGGCGAACGGGTAGGGCGTGGTCGCCGGCGCGTCCGGCCGGGTCCGCACCGACGTGTACGAGTTCGGGCACCAGGTCGACGTGTACTGCTTGACCACCGCGCCGGCCGGGTCGGCGATCGTGATGTCGAGGAAGTCCTTGAAGCCGGTCCATGAGGTGAACAACCCGTCCGGCAGCGGCGTGCGGACCCCGCCGACCACCTGCTCCACCTCGATCGGTTCGGCGTAGGTGTCGCGGTGGGCCTGGATCTCGAAGGCCTGTCGTCCGGCGATCAGGTTGATGCCGAAGTCCATCTGCAGGTCGACCTGACCCGGAGCCCATTCGTAGCGCTGGGCGATGACGTCGTGCCCGGAGACGGTGAAGGAGATCGCGGGTGGCTCGGCGGCCGGCGCCTGAGCGGCGCCGGTGACGGCCAAAAGCCCGACGGCCAGGAGTTTCGGAATGGAAGACATGGACACCCCCCGATGAATTCGGAGGGTGACCATATCAATCCAGATCGTTGATCACTGCCCAGTGACAACTACCTGTCACTCAGGCAACAGATCGGGCGTCTCAGCCCTCGATGCCGTGGACCGCGGGCACCTTCAGGGTGCGCTCGCCGCCGACCGTACCCCCGAGAACGATCTTGCGAAGCGACGAGTTGTTGGTCGTCTTCGTCTCGGCCAGCTTGTTCTCCGGGTTGGCCAGCGTCTGGATGTAGTAGGTGCCGTTCGGCAGGTCGGTGATCTCGAACGACTGACCCGGCCGGGACTGCGAGTAGGTGTCGCCGTTGCCGATGTCGAGCACCTCACGCACCGCCACCGCGGTGTTCGCACCACAGGAGGTGGACAGGTCGGTGTTCTCCGGGCGCCACTTGGCGTTCGGGATGGTGTAGTCGACCGCGTCGGTGTTGGCCAGGCAGAACGCCTCCTTGCCGGACCGCACGGCCAGGCTCTGGTCGGAGTTCAGCAGGTTGTACTGCGCGAAGTCGGTGAAGTGCCAGTGGAAGTGGCCCTCCCGCGGGTCCCACTCCATCGTCCCGGCCCCGACCGAGCCGACCTCTTTGCCGTTCTTGTCGAAGAAATACTGGTACGCGTCCATCAGATCGGTTCCGGTACGCCGGAAACCATCCACGACCAGCGGCGACGATCCGGCGTTCCAGACGGTGGCGCCGAAGTTGACGTACGTCTTGCCGTCCTCGTTCGACAGGTCGATGCCCCAGGCCGGCAGCGACCGCAGGTCCGGCTTCGGGCCGGCCTTCGGGGTGGCGGCCAGCGTCTTCGGCGCCTTGGCCGGCGGGCGGAAGTTCGGGTCGAACGCCGACACCTGCACCGACGCGTCGCCCTGACCGTCGTGCTCGCTGTGCTCGCCGCGCAGCGCCGCCTTGCCCGGGGGCAGCTCGTCACCGACGGCCGCGGCCTTGACCGCCGCCTTGGCCCGGATCGCGCCCTCCGGCTCGCCGCCCCGGTCGACCACGGAGTCCACGACGGTCACGTTCAGGTCGACCGTGGCGCTCTCGGCCGGCACGGCCAGCCACGAACGGAACTTCTCGTTCAGCTTGATCGTGATCTGGTACTTGCCCGCGGGCAGGTCGAACTGCTCGGCGTCCGGGTCCTGCCAGTCGAAGCGGGGCGTGGCCTCGATCGCCGCGTTGTAGCCGGCCTGCACACCCCAGACCGACCCGAGGATGAAGGGGTTCCCGCCGGCGCAGGACTGCGGGTACGGCGTCGACGACGGCGCGTCGGGCCGGGTCCGCAGCGAGTTCCAGGTGTTCGGGCACCAGTCGGTGCTGTACTCCCGGACCGTGGCGCCCGCGGTGTCCTTGATCGTGACCGCGGTGAAGTCCTGGAAGCCGTCGAACGTGGTGAACAGCCCGTCCGGCAGCGCCACCGACGCCTTCTTGCCGTCGGCGCCGGTCACCTCCTGGGTGGCCACGATGGGCTGCGAGTAGGAGTTCCGCTTGGCCCGGATCTCGAACGGCTGCTTGCCGGCGATCAGGTTGACGCCGAGGTCGAAGTCCATCCAGGGGGTGCCGTCCTCGACGTACCGCGTGACGGTCACGTCGTGCGTGGCGGCGCGGAACGCCAGGGCGGGCAGGTCCTCCGCCGCGCTCGCGATGCCGTACCCGGCTCCGGCGAGAGCCAACGCGGCGGTCACCGCGCCGGCGGTCAGCACCCGGGTGCGGTTCTTTCGAGTGGACATGGGTCCCCTTCGATTCGTTGGTGGAGCGCACAGGTAATCGGATGGGATGTGAGGTGGCGGTGAGGTCGTATGAGACTTGCCTCAAAGCACCCAGCCCGGGACCCGTGCCGATACCATCGCGGGAGTCGGGACAGCGCTGTCCGCCGTACGCCGTCTTTCGTACGCCGTCTTTAAGGAGCGCTGAGGTGACCGACCAGCAGGGGCACATCGATCCAGAGGGCCCCGACGCGGCTCTCCGCGCCGACATCCGCCGCATCGGCAAACTGCTCGGCCAGACCCTGGCCCGGCAGGAGGGCCCGCCGCTCCTCGACCTCGTCGAAGAGGTCCGCGCGCTGGTCCGGCAGGACCCGCTCGCGGCCGCCGAGCGACTGACCGCGATGGACGTGACCACCGGGACCAAGCTGGCCCGGGCCTTCTCCACCTACTTCCACCTGGCCAACATCACCGAGCAGGTGCACCGCGCCCGCGACCTGCGCCGGCGCCGGGCCCGCGACGGTGGCTGGCTCGACCAGGCGGCCAAGCGGATCGCCGAGCAGGGCGTCCCGGCCGACGAGATCGCCGCCGCCGCCCGCCGGCTCGCCGTCCGCCCGGTCTTCACCGCGCACCCGACCGAGGCGGCCCGCCGCTCGATCCTGTCCAAGCTGCGCGGCCTGGCCGACACGCTGGACGAGGAGGCGGCGGCCGCGGTGCTCTACGGCGCCACCGACACCACCGCCTCGACCAAGCGCTTCGCCGAGCTGATCGACCTGCTCTGGCAGACCGACGAGCTGCGGCTCGACCGGCCCGACCCGACCGACGAGGCGCGCAACGCGGTCTACTACCTCAAGGACCTCTACGCCGACGCGGCGCCGCGGGTCCTCGACGACCTGGCCGAGACCCTGCGCCAGCTGGGCGTGGAGACCGCGCCGTCGGCCCGGCCGCTGACCTTCGGCTCATGGATCGGCGGCGACCGGGACGGCAACCCGTTCGTCACCCCGGCCGTCACCCGCGACGTGCTGATGATCCAGCACGAACACGGCATCCAGGCCACCGAACGGGCCATGGACGCGCTGATCGACGAGCTCTCGGTGTCCCGCCGGCTGCGCGGCGTCTCCCTCGACCTGTCCGCCAGCCTGGCCAAAGACCTCGACAACCTGCCCGAGGTGGCGCCCCGCTTCCGGCGGACCAACGCCGAGGAGCCCTACCGGCTCAAGGTGCGGGCGATCAAGGCGAAGCTGGCCAACACCCGCACCCGGCTGCGCAACGGCACCCAGCACGTGCCCGGCCGCGACTACCTGGGCGCCGACGAGCTGATCGGCGACCTCGAGCTGATGCGCGCCTCCCTGGCCCGCAACTCCGGCCAGCTCACCGCGGTCGGGGTGGTCGCCTCGGCGATCCGCACGGTGTCCGCGTTCGGGCTACAGCTCGCCACGCTCGACGTGCGCGAACACGCCGAGAAGCACCACGAGGTGCTGGCCCAGATGTACGAGCAGGTCGGCGAGGTGGACGACTACCTCACGCTCGACCGCGCCGAGCGGACCAAGCTCCTCGCCTCCGAGCTGACCGGGCGGCGGCCGCTGTCGTCGGCCGACACCCCGCTCACCGAGTCGGCGCGCAAGACGTTCGACGTGTTCTTCACCATCCGCGACGCGCAGGACCGGTTCGGCTCCGAGGTCGTCGAGTCGTACATCATCTCGATGACCCTCGGCGTCGACGACGTGCTGGCCGCCGCGGTCCTGGCCCGCGAGGCCGGCCTGGTCGACATCCACTCCGGGCGGGCCCGGGTCGGCATCGTGCCGCTGCTGGAGACGCCGGCCGAGCTCGACGCGGGCGGCGACCTGCTCGACGAGATGCTCTCCGTGCCGGCCTACCGGGAGATCGTGCGGGGCCGCGGCGACCTGCAGGAGGTGATGCTCGGCTACTCCGACTCGAACAAGGAGGGCGGCATCACCACCAGCCAGTGGTCGATCCACAAGGCGCAGCGGGCGCTGCGTGACGTGGCCGCCCGGCACGGCGTACGGCTGCGGCTCTTCCACGGCCGGGGCGGCACGGTCGGGCGCGGCGGCGGGCCCACCCACGAGGCGATCCTGGCCCAGCCGTACGGCACCCTGGACGGCGCGATCAAGGTGACCGAGCAGGGGGAGGTCATCTCCGACAAGTACACGCTGCCGGCCCTGGCCCGCGAGAACCTCGAGCTCACGGTGGCCGCGGTGCTCCAGGCGACGCTGCTGCACAACACGCCCGCGGTCGACCTGGAACGGCTCGCGCACTGGGACGCGGCCATGGACACCGCCTCGGCGGCGGCGTTCGCGGCGTACCGGAAACTGGTTGAAGACCCCGACCTGCCGGCCTACTTCTGGGCGGCGACCCCGACCGAGCTGCTCGGCGCGCTGAACATCGGCTCCCGGCCCGCGAAGCGGCCGAACACCGACGCCGGCCTGGGCGGCCTGCGCGCCATCCCATGGGTCTTCGGCTGGACCCAGACCCGGCAGATCGTGCCTGGCTGGTACGGCGTCGGCACCGGGCTCAAGGCGGTACGCGAGGCCGGGCTGACCGACACCGTCACCGAGATGAAGGAGAACTGGCAGTTCTTCCAGACCTTCATCAGCAACGTCGGGATGATGCTGGCCAAGACCGACCTGACCATCGCCCGGCGGTACGTCGAGACGCTGGTCCCCGAGGGCCTGCACCCGATCTTCGAGCGGATCCAGGCGGAGTACGACCTGACCGTCCGCGAGGTGCTGGCCATCACCGGTGGCGACCACCCGCTGGCCAGCCAGCCCGAACTGCACCGCACGCTGAGCGTCCGCGACACCTACCTGGAGCCGCTGCACCACCTTCAGGTGGCGCTGCTGCGGCAGTACCGCGAACTCGGCGAGAACCAGCGCCAGCTCGCCACCGCCCCCGGCGGCCGCCGGGCCGCGTCCGAGTCGACCGCCCTCGAACGGGCCCTGCTGACCACGGTCAACGGCATCGCCGCGGGCATGCGCAACACGGGCTGACCAGCTTCGGTCCCGCTCCCGCCGTTAGGCGGTGGGGGCGGGAACCGGGTCGGGAGCCGGCTCGGTGGCTTTCTCCTCGGTCGGCATCATGGCCCAGAGCAGCGGATACGCGGCGAGGACCTGGGTGCCGGGGATCACCAGCAGGGCCGCGCCGATCGCGACCCGGGAGGTCCAGGGGTCGAGGCCGAAGCGGCGGCCGATGCCGGAGAACACCCCGCCGACGAGCCGACCGTCGTTCGGCCGGGTCAGCCCGTTCCGGGCCATCGTGCCGTGCACGGCGTCGACGCCGCGGGCCACGGTCTCACGGACGGCGTTCATGTCGATCGGGCGCTTGCTCTCGTTCTCGGTCATGACTCCATGGTGGGGCCGCACCCACCCGACCGGCATCAGGGATCGACCCTGGCTCGTCCCGGAGCTCAGCCGCGGTGTGAGCGGTCGCGGTGCTGTTCCAGCAGGGCCTCGAAATGCTCGGCCGGGAGCGGGCGGCCGAGCAGGTCGCCCTGGCCGAGGCGGCACCCGGCGGCCTGGACGGTGTCGAGGTCGTCGGCGGTCTGCAGGCCCTGGGCGACGATCTCCATGCCGAGCCGGCGGCCCAGCGTCACCGTGACGTCCATGATCGCGCCGAGCCGGCGGGACGCGTCGGCCGGCTGGCCGAAGACCTCGCGGTCGACGCGCAGCAGGTCGACCGGGAGGATCCGCAGCCGGCTCAGCGACGTCGGGCCGGTGCCGAAGTTGCCGACCGCGGTCCGCATGCCCTGCGCGCGCAGCTTGCCGAGCAGGCCGGCCAGGTCGTGGCCGTTGTCGTCCTGCAGGTCGTGCTCGGCGATCTCGATCACCATGGCCGACTCGGGCACCAGGTGGGTGGCCATCGCCGTCTCCAGCGCGGCCTGGAACACCGGGTCGGCAAGCTCACGCGGACGCACGTTCACCGAGAGCCACAGGTCTTCGTGGTGGTGGCGCCAGCCCGCGAGCTGCCGGGCCGCCCGGTGCAGCATCCAGTGCCGGACGTCGCCGAGATAACCCAGCTCCTCGGCCAGCGGCAGCAGCTCGGCGGCGGGCACCCGGCCCAGCGTCGGGTGGCGCCAGCCCAGCACCGCCTCCACGCCGACCGGTCGGCGGCCGGACAGCTCGACGATCGGCTGGTAGCGCACCTCGAGCTCGCTGCGGGCGAGCGCGCCGGGCAGATCTTGCTCCAACGTGGACCGGCGGACCAGCCGCTGCTCCATCTCCTCGTCGTACCACTCGACGGCGCCCGGCGGGGCGGTGCGGACCGCGCGCAGGGCCAGGGCGGCCCGCCGGATCACCTCGTCCATGCCGGCCTCGGGGGCCAGGTCGGTCATGCCGCCCCAGACCGACAGGTGCGCGTCGGTGCCGGCCGCGGAATAGGGCGTGGTCAGCACGGTCACCAGCTGGCTCGCGAGCACGTGGGCGCGTACCGCGCCGCCGTGGGTGAGCACCGCGAACCGGGCCTCGCCGATCCGGGCCGGCACGTCCGCGCCCTCGACCCGGGTCCGCAACCGCTTCGCCACCTCGGCCAGCACCAGCTCGACCACCTCGGTGCCGTGCACGTCGGCGATCGCGGTCAGCCCGCCCAGCTCCAGCACGATCAGCGCGCCCGCCTCGGGCATCGGCTCGCCGGCCTGCACCAGGCCCTGCCGGTTGGCCAGGCCGGTGTGCGGGTCGACGTGGGCCGACTGCCGCAACGCCTGCTCCAGCTCGAGCTGCTCGCTGATGTCCCGGACGTGCACGACCAGCGTGCGGCCGGGCTCGGCCGGGTCGGCGCCACCGGCCGTCCACTCGGTCTCGCGCCAGCGGCCGAAGCCGTCCCGCAGCCGCACCGCGAGCGGCGACCCGGCGGTGTGCTCCGTCGGGTCGCTGATCCGGTCGGACAGATAGTCGTGTACCGCCTCGGCCTGATCCGGGTCGACCAGGGCGGTCACCGGGCGGCCCAGCACGTCCTGATCGGACAGCCCGAAATGCCGGGCGGCGGCCGGCGACTGCCAGCGGACCGCGTGTGCCGTGTCGATCACCATGGCCACGTCGGACGACCCGAACATCAGGCTGCGCAACCGGTTGCCCTGGTCGGCGAGGTGGTCGGCCTGGCGGCGCAGCACGATCGCCGAGACGAACTCGCGGGCGGCCACGGCCAGCAGCGCGACGGTGGCCAGGATGATCGACGTCGGGTCGAGCCGGCCGCCGTTGACCAGGTGGTAGGCGACCAGCACGCCGGAGCCGAGCACGGGCAGCGCGAAGAGCGGGAAGCCGGCGGCGGGCTCGCTGCCCACCGGCGGGAGCGGGCCGGCGTCCGGGCGGACCCGGGTCGCGCCCCACCATTGCATCGCGGCGGCCGCGTCGAGGGCGGCGGCGGCCGCGACCGTGGCGATGGCGGCGTTCGAGTTGTCCGGGTGGTCCATGCCGACGGTGAGGGCGGTCAGCCCGAGCAGCGACAGCGCCGCGCCGGGGCCGCACCACTGGAGCGCCGCGCGGTGCCGGATCGCGTGCACACCGGTGACCGCGGCCACGGCGGTCGCGGTGGTGCCGAACAGGATCGCGGTGACCGTGGCGCCGCGCCGTTCCGGGCCGCTCATCAGCATCAGCCAGGTCGGGAACAGCAGGCACGCGGCCACCCCGACGGTGTCCAGGCCGACCCGCAGCCGGGCCAGCGGCTCGCGGCCCTGCGGCGGCCTCAGCAGGGCCGGCAGGGCGAGCGCGGCCGCCAGGAACAGGCAGACCAGCGGGATCTCGGCCGGCAACGGCACACCGTCGACCTCGACGCCCGGCGCGATCACCACCGAGACACCGCTCGCCACCCCGGCCAGGCCGGCGAGCAGCGCGCCGCCGCCCAGGCCGATCGCGCGGAGGCGGGTGCCGGCCGTGCGGTCGCGGGCGGCCGAGCGCAGCAACGCCACGCCGAAGCCGGCCGACCCGGCGGTCAGCAGGCCGGCCGCGGCGGGCAGCGGAAGCAGGACGAACGCGGTCACCGCGATCGCGGAGCCGATCACGGCGGGGAGGACGAGCCGCATCGGCCGGGCCGCTTTCACGTCTGGCACCGTACTCGTCCACAATCGATCACCGGATGGAACCCCCGGGTCACTGTGCGCGACGTTCGAGGGATTTGTTCGACAACCAGGTGATCAGCCACAGCACCAGGCCGATCACCAGCAGGATGCCGGCCACCCGGTAGTCGGCGGCGTCCCGGCCGGACAGCGGGCTGGCCAGGTACGCGCAGACGACGGCGCCGATCACCGGGATCGCCGTCGGGGCCTTGAAGTGCTTGTGCTCCACCGGGTCGCGGCGCAGCACCAGCACCGCCACGTTCACCACGGTGAAGACGCAGAGCAGCAGCAGCGAGGTGGTGCCGCCCAGCGCGGTCAGGTCGGCGAACCAGATCAGCCCGAAGGCGATCACCGTCGTGAAGACGATCCCGACCCAGGGCGTACGCCGGCCCGGGTGCACCTTGCCGAGGACCCTGGGCAGCACGCGCTCGTTGGCCATGCCGTAGAGCAGCCTGGACGCCATCAGCATGTTGATCAGGGCGGAGTTGGCCACCGCGAACATGGTGATGAACGCGAAGATCCACAGCGGGAAGCCCGGCGCGCCCGCCTCGACCACCTTGAGCAGCGGCGCGTCACCCTCGCCGAGGTCGGCCGGCGAGACCAGGGCCACCGACGAGATGGAGACCAGCACGTAGATCACGCCGGTGATGATCAGGCCGGTCAGCATCACCTTGGGGAAGATGCGGACCGGATCCTTGGTCTCCTCGGCCATGTTGACCGAGTCCTCGAAGCCGACCATCGCGAAGAACGCCAGCGCGGTCGCCGCGGTCACCGAGAAGAAGGCGCTCTCCCCCTCGGCGGCCTGGAAGTCGGTGAGCCGGGACAGGTCGCCGTCGCCGCCGCCCAGCGCCCACGCGCCGATGCAGATGATGATCAGCAGACCGGTCAGCTCGACGCAGGTCAGC
Organism: Actinoplanes sp. NPDC051470; assembly: GCF_040682035.1. Taxonomy (NCBI): domain Bacteria; kingdom Bacillati; phylum Actinomycetota; class Actinomycetes; order Micromonosporales; family Micromonosporaceae; genus Actinoplanes; species Actinoplanes sp. NPDC051470. The sequence goes on along the minus strand of NZ_JBFBAA010000043.1, from coordinate 27,854 downwards.
AGGACGTTGAGCTTGACGCTCTCGCCGACGCCCCGGAAGTTGACCAGCGCGATCAGCGTCATGAAGCCCAGCGCGACCGCGATCAGTCCCGCGCCCTCGCCCAGCGACAGGTCGAACGCGTCGGCGAAGTTCGCCGCGAACGCCTTGGACGCGGAGGACGCCGAGGTCAGGCCCGAGCACATCACCGCGAAGGTGACCAGGAAGGTGAGGAAGTGGATCCCGAACGCCTTGTGCGTGTAGAGCGCGGCGCCGGCCGCCCGCGGGTACTTCGTCACCAGTTCGAGATAGCTGAACGCGGTGAGCAGCGCGACCACGAACGCGCACAGGAACGGCAGCCACACCGCCCCGCCGACCTCCTTGGCGACCCGGCCGGTGAGCGCGTACACGCCGGTGCCGAGGATGTCACCGACCACGAACAACAGGAGCAGGCCCGGCCCCATGACCCGCTTGAGGGTGGGCTCCTCGGTTGTGACAGCGTCCGCCATATACGGAGGGTGGTACAAACCTCCGGATATGTCGAGCCCAACTATCGACGGATCGCAGTCGAGCCGGTAGAAATCTGTGACATGCGCATCGTGGTGGCCGCGAAACCTGACGCCGATCAACCGTGGGTCGCCGACGCCGCGATCGGCCTGGCCAAACAGACCGGGGCCGAGGTCATGGTCGTCGCGGTCGACGCGGTCGAGCTGGAACGGCTGGCCGCCGTCCCCCGCAGCGTCTTCACCCAGGCGGCCGAGCTGGCCGCCGCCACGATGTCCCGGCGCCTCGCCGAGGCCGGCGTCCCGGTGACCCACGCGGTGCTGTCCGGCCGCCCGGTCGACGGCATCCTCGACGCCGCCGACCGCCACAACGCCGACCTGATCGTTGTCGGCGCGACAACCCGGCCGGCGGTGGCCGAGCGCCTCCTCGGCAGCGTCCCCCTCGACCTGGTCAAGCGTTCCTCCCGCCCGGTCGTGGTGGTCACCCACCCGAGCTGACGGCCCGCCTCCCCTTACGCGTGCGGGGTGGTGCGCTCTTTTTGAGCGCACCACGCACGCAGGTGGAGCGGAGCGACCCTCGGCGGGAGCGACGGTCTGGGCCACCCACCCGGCTACGACATCGATCTTCTTCTTTGTCGCCCGGTCGGAAGTAATACCTCAGCTCGTCTCGCCGGCGACCGAGAAGCTGCGCAGGCGGTCGATGGCGAAGATGGTGCAGCCCAGGGTCACGATCACGGTCATGATGATCGCCAGGGGGGCGCCGACCTGGCCGGTCAGCAGGTTGGTCGGGGCGATCCGGTCGGCGATGGCGATGACGTACTGCTCGATCGACAGGACCCGGGTGCCGCTGACGAAGCGGGCCAGCAGGCCCTCCCAGACCAGGATGTAGACCAGGCCGAGGAGCACCGGGCGGCGGGTCAGCAGGCTCAGAAGCAGGAAGAACGCCGAGTACGCGACGGCGCCGACGGCCGCGCCGACGGCCAGGGCCAGGCCCAGCTTCGGTGAGTCGGCCAGCCAGCCGGCGATGAACAGCGGGACGGCCGAGGTGACCGCCGAGACCAGGATGGCCACGCCCAGCTTGGCCAGGATGATGTCGCGGCGCGGCATGGGCTTGGTGAGGATGTGCACGATCGTGCCGTCGTCCACCTCGGAGCCGAGGACGCCGGTGCCGACGATCAGCGTCACCACGGGCAGGACCACGGCCAGGCCCAGTCCGACCAGGACCGTCGGGCCCCAGTTCTGCGGGTTCACGTCGTACGCGACACAGAGAGCGGCCAGACCGACCAGCAGAAGTGGCAACGGCAGCAGGAGCAGGGCCCGGCGCCGGCCGAACAGGCCGCGCGCGGTGATGTAGGCGACCGTGGACATCATGCCTCCAGCAGGTAGGAGAAGACGCTCTCCAGGGACTCGTCGGAGGGCAACAGCTTGCGCAGCCGGATCCCCTCACCCAGGGCGATCCGGGGCAACGCCCGGGTGAAGCTGCCGTAGTCCGACGCGCGGACGGTCAGGCCGCTGTGATCGATCTCGACGCCGCTGACCGACTTCTCGCCGATCAGGGCGACGGCCAGCTTGCGGTCGTCGGACGACTGCAGGGCGAACACGTGCGGGCGGGTGGTCATCAGCCGGCGGATCTCGCGGTAGTCGCCGGACGCGGCCAGGCGGCCGGCCACGATCACCTGCACGGTGCCGGAGACCTGCTCGACCTCCTCCAGGATGTGCGAGCTGAACAGGATGGTGTGGCCGCGTTCGCCCAGCTTGTGCAGCAGGTCCATCATGTGCATCCGCTGCCGCGGGTCCATGCCGTTGAACGGCTCGTCCAGCAGCAGCACCTGCGGGTCGTGGACCAGCGCGGCGGCGACCCGGGTGCGCTGCCGCATGCCCTTGGAGTAGGTGCCGATCCGCCGGTCCTGCGCGTCGGTCATCTCGACCAGGTCGAGGGCGCGGCGGGCGGCGGCGTCCGGGTCGGGCAGCTTGTGCATCTTGGCGCTGGCCCGGACGAACTCGTACGCGGTGAGGAACGTGTGCACCGCTTCGCGCTCGCTGACCAGGCCGAGCTTCTTGTACGCGGCCGGGTGCCGCCAGGTCGGCTCGCCGTCCAGGGTCACCCGGCCCTTCGACGCCGACAGGAAGCCGGCCATCATGTGCAGCACGGTCGTCTTGCCGGCGCCGTTCGGGCCGAGCAGGCCGGTGACACCGGAACCGAGGGTCATGCTGATGTCGTTGACCGCGACCACGTTGCCGTACCAGCGGGAGACGTTCTGCAGCTCGAGGACGCTCACAGCGAGGCCACCTTCCGGTATCGAGCCAGGAGCAGGAGGAGGCAGGCGGCGACCAGGGTGACCACCTCGATGGCGTAGACCGGCCCGAACCGGCCGACCGGCAGCCCGGTGTTACCCGCCTTGAACAGCCAGGTGCCGACGCCGCTGATCAGCATCATCGGGCTGGCCAGGCCGGACAGTTCCTGGGCGGTGCGCGACGGCAGGCTCATCAGCACGCCGAAGATCGGGGTGGTGACCAGGAAGACCGCCACGATGCCGCCGGCCGCGAACGCCCGCTTGCCGGTCATCGACGCCACCAGCAGGCTGATCGAGGCGAAGACAACGGCCCAGATCAGGGTGTACGCCCAGGCCGGCGCGAGATCACCCAACTCGTTCCACACCCCGGACATGCCGGTCTTGGTGGTGAACGCGGCGCCCAGGAACATGATGAACTGCGGCACCCCGAGCAGCAGCCACACCGCCGTGACCAGCGCGACCCACTTGGCGCCGAGGTAGTCGGCGGCCCGCAGCGGCCGGCTGAAGTAGAGCGGCAGCACCCCGGAGCGCATGTCCCGGGACACCAGCTCGGGCGCGACCACGGCCACGAACAGGATGACCAGCCAGCTCATCGCGTCCGCGTACTGGACGTAGTTGAGCGGGACGACCCCGGCGTACGCGCGGACCGCGGCCAGGATGACCCCGACCAGGATCGTGATGCCGAAGACGAGCCAGGGGAAGATCTTCGACTTGGCGCTGCGGCCGAGCCCGAAGGCGGCGCGCAGCCCGTGCCCGTAGATCGCCCGGAGCACCGCGCCACGGCCCAGGCGCGGGCCGTCGTACCGCTGGTACCCGATGTCATGGATGACGCTGGCCTCAGACATCGGCCATCTCCCTCGGGGTGAAGAGCTCGGCGACGCGATGCCGTCGCAGGTCCAGGCGGTGCAGCGGCAGGTCCAGGTCGGCCACGGCGCGGAGAATCCGGTCGTACGCGTCGTCCGCGGTCAGCTCGACCAGCAGGAGCCGCCCGTCCCGGGTGACCTTCATGTCCAGCCTCCCGAGCGCGCCGGCCAGCTCGTCGACGCCCTCGGCGACCTCGACGGCCAGCACGTCGGACACCTCGGTCATCGCCGAGATCCGGTCGGCCCGCAACAGCCGGCCGCCCTCGATCGCGATGAGCGAGTCGCAGATCCGCTCGACCTCGCCGAGCAGGTGCGAGCAGACCACCACGGAGATGCCGAACTCGGTGCCGATCCGGTGGATCAGCGCGAGCATGGCGTCCCGCCCGGCCGGGTCGAGGCCGTTGGTGGGCTCGTCGAGCAGCAGCAGGTCGGGGTCGTGCACGAGCGCCTGGGCCAGCTTGACCCGCTGCTTCATGCCGGTCGAGTAGCCGCCGATCTGCCGGTACCGCTCCTCGTAGAGGCCGACGTGCCGGAGCGCCTCGGAGGCACGCTCCCGCGCGGCGGAGCGGGGCAGCCCGCTGATCCGGCCGAGGTGCGTGACGAACTCGGCGGCGGACACGTCCGGTGGCAGGCAGTCGTGCTCGGGCATGTACCCGACCCGGTTGCGCACCTTGTCCGGCTCGTTCGCCGGGTCGATGTCGAAGACCCGCGCGGTGCCACTGGTCGGCGCCAGCAGCCCGAGCAGAATCTTGATGAAGGTGGACTTGCCGGCGCCGTTCGCCCCGACCAGGCCGATGACGCCGGGCTCGACGTCGACGGTGAGGTCGGAGAGCGCGGTCACCCGCCCCCCATATGTCTTGGTCAACGCTTCCGTTGCGATGAGGCTCACGGCGACAGCCTAGAAACCCTCGTCACACCAGGGGATCAGGTGGAACCCCGAGAACCCTCTCAGGTTTCTCAGGACGCTCTCAGGTTCACCTGTTGATGACTCAGCTTATACAAGATCAACTAGCTTTCACCCTGAAGAGGGAAACTTTTGTACGAAAGCATGAGCTCGTGGAAAACTCGCTCGACCCCGCAAGGAGGATCGATGGAAGCAAACGAGCTCCGCGACATGATTGCCCGGCTGCGCGCCATGGGCAGCGACGACTTGACGTGCGAGGCGAAGCGCGCAAAAGGCGGGCTACCGGCCACCACCTGGGAGACGGTCAGCGCCTTCGCCAACGCGGATGGCGGCTGCCTGATCCTCGGCGTGGACGAAGCGAGCGACTTCGCGATCACCGGCGTCGACGATGCGGGCGCGACCGAGGCCCATCTCGCCTCACTCTGCTCAGACGTCCTCGAGCCACCGGTCCGGCCGGAGATCACGACGGTTCGCCTCAACGGCAAGAGCGTGGTGGTCTGCGCCGTGCCACCCCTCGCGCGGGATCGCCGACCTTGCCACAAACGCTCGCTCGGCCCCTGGGCGGGTTCCCGCCTCCGCGTCGCGGACGGCGACCGGAAGCTCACCGACTACGAGGTCACGGTGCTGCTGTCCAACCGGGAGGAACAGCGACACGACCTGCGACCGATCGCATCGGCCTCGATCGAGGATCTCGATCCCATTCTGATCAGGGACTTTCTGGAACGGATTCGCGACATCAAGGGGCAGATCTTCCGCCGCCTGGACGACCAGCAAGCTCTGCGCATGTTGAAGGTGCTGACCGAGCACGACGGCAGTCTCGTCCCGACCTTGGCCGGCCTGCTTACCTTCGGAATCTATCCACAGAGCTTCGAGCCTCAACTCAATGTGACATTCGTGGCCTATCCGGGCACGGAACCCGGAGTCCTCGGAAAAGTCGGTGAGCGGTTCATCGAGAACCGGTCCATCGACGGACCGATCCCGATGGTCGTGTCCGAGTGCATCCGAGTCCTGAAACGGAACATGCGGAGACGCAGCATCGTCTCGGGCATCTATCGCATCGACGAGTGGGAGTACCCCGAGGAGGTTCTCCGCGAGGCGCTGGTCAACGCACTCGTTCATCGCGACTATTCCGAGTTCGCGCGCGGCATGCAGGTTCAGGTGGAGATGTATCCCGACCGTCTGCTCGTGCGCAACGCGGGAGGATTGTATGGACCCGTGGACGTCGGCACGCTCGGGACCAACACCGTGACGTCGTCGCGCAATCGGACGCTCCTCAAGATCCTCGAGGACATGCCCCTGGGTGATGGACACATGGTGTGCGAGAACAGAGGCACGGGCATCGCTCGGATGGCATTGGTGCTGTCCGAGGCCGGCATGGAACCCCCGAGGTTCTCCGACGACATCTCCGTCTTCTCGGTCGAGTTCCCGAACCACGCGCTGCTGACCGAGGAGACGATTGCTTGGCTCACGGAACTCGGGGCCGGCCCGTTCACACGCTCTCAGACCACCGCGCTCGCGCTGATGCGCAGCGGTATGGAACTGACCAACAGCAGCTATCGCTCATCGACGGGCGTTCAGGACAGCCGCACGGCCAGCCGCGAGCTCAAGGATCTTGTCGACCGCGGCATCGTCGAACAGTTCGGGAGCAGGGGCGGGACCACCTATCGACTGACCTCCGACCGTGCTGAGCAACTCACCATCGAGGACAGGTCTGATCGGGAATCCGAGGGCTCGCTGCGCGACAACGAGGCTCGGATTCTCGAGCTGCTCGCTGACGGTTCCCTGTCACGAGCCGAGATCGAGAAGCGCGCCGGACTGGCGATGCATCAGGTGCTCCACGCCTTGAACACGCTCCGCCAGAAGGGATACATCGAGACGATCGGTAAGCCGCGGTCGCCGAACGTTCGCTGGACCGTCAGGAAAGGCCGTTGGTGACCTCGACCTGGAAGACCGGGAGGCGGCCCAGGCGGCGGTAGGCGGCGAGGGACTCCCGGGTGGCGTCGACGCGGGAGTCCTGGCCCTTCTGGTTGTGCGGGGTGTCGAAGTGCACCATGGCGCGGATGTTGGTGAAGTGGGGGATCTGGCGGGCCATCTCGCGGTAGAAGTCGGCCTTGTGGCCGGGGTTCTTCGTCGAGCTCCACACCCCCCACTCGGCCACCATCAGCGGCTTGGAGCGGTGCCGGGTGACCGCCCAGTCGTAGAAGCCGGGCCAGGACGGCTTGCTGGTCATTTTGCGGTTCAGCAGCTCGGTCAGGTCGCCGTGGCCGTAGCCGGGGTCGCTGTAGGCGTAGGTGTCGAAGCCGATCCAGTCGACCACGTCGTCGCCGGGGTACATGCGCTCGAACCAGCTCTGCGTGGTGTGCGGGACGTAGGCCATGTGCACCAGCACGGTGACCAGGTTGTCGACGCCGTGCGCGCGCAGCCGCTTCACCACGTGGCGGTACATCTTCGAGTAGTCCTCGGCGGTGTAGCCGGAACCGGCCTTCTCGCGGACGTTGTCCTCGGCCTCGTGGTGCACGGTGAAGAAGAACTGCTCGGGGAAGTTCTTCCTGATGTGTACGGCGAGCCGGTCGAGGAACGCGTCGGTCGCCTTGTCTCCCTCGGCGATCTCGGCCCAGGACGCGCCGGCCGGCTTCCAGTTCAGGAACAGCAGGCGCTTCCGGCCCCGCTCGCGGGCGATCCCGATCTCCTCCCTGGTCGGGAAGAGCTGCCGTTCGCCGCGGTGGTAGGCGTGGTAGATGTCCTGGTGGCGCTCGGTCTTGCGCTCGAACGCGGCGAGCGCCACCGCGCCGGGCTGATCGGTGAAGGCGCCGGGCGCCACGCCCCAGAGGATGCCGCAGGTGGGCACCAGTTTCTCGCCGGTGCGGCAGCGGGCCGGCTGGGGGCGGTGCTTCGGCAGCGAACCGGGCCCGGCGAGGGGTGCGGCCGTGACCGGCGGCGACGCCGTCGGCGGGCCCGGAAGACCCTGATCGGGTACGACGGGCACACCGGGCTCGGGCACAGCGGGATCGACCCAGCCGTTGCTCGGGGCCACGTGCACGGTCGGGTTGCCGGCCTGGGAGGAGTTGTCGGCGGGGAACGGCAGGCCGAGTTGATCGACGCCGCCGGTCCACGCCCAGGAGAGGGTGGCGACCACGGAAAGCGTGAACGCGGTGGTCACCGCAGCCAGATGCACAAGCCTGAGACGTCGCACGATCGCCCAGTATTCGACCTATTGTCTGTTTTGTCTAATATGTGACCCGGTAAGGTGACGATCGAGCCCGGCTCGACCCGTTGCGCAGGTGCTGCGAAACTGTCCTCCAGTCGGCTGCAGGGGGATGTCACGGTGAACGGTTCGATGCTGCCCGAGGATGTCGTGCGCGACGCTCCGGCGTACACGCCACGGCCTCACGAGCTGGCGGATCTCGAGCTGTTGCTCTCTGGCGCGTATGCGCCGCTCACCGGCTTTCTGGGCCGGTCCGATCTGACCGCGCTGCGCCGCACCGGCCGGCTCGCCGACGGTACGAAGTGGCCGGTCGCGGTCACCTGCGAGATCCCGGCCGAGATGGCCGCCGGGCTCGACCTGGCCGACCCGCAACGCCGCACGGTGGTGCTCACCGACCCCGAGGGCGCGCCGGTGGCCGCGGTCGAGGTGACCGACGCGTGGCCCACCACCGACGGCCTCTCCGCGATCGGCGGTTCGGCCCGCCGGATGGGTGACGGCGGGCACGGCCCGTTCCAGCGGCTCCGGCGCACCCCCGAGGAGGTCAAGGCGCTGCTGCCACCGGGGCGGGTGCTCGGGGTGATCGCCGACCGGCCGCTGCACCGGCCGCAGCTGGCCCAGATCGCGCACGCCGCGCGTACCCTGGCGGCCCATCTCCTGATCTTCATCCCGGTCACCGGCCCGGGCCCGGACGGGTTGCCGCCCGAGTCACTGGTCCGGGCGATCTTCGCGGCCCGCGACCGGATGCCCCCGGCGACGATCGTCGCGGTGCCGCTGATGCCGCGCGGCGACGAGATGCGCGACGCCCTGCTGCGGGCCCGGGTGGCCCAGTCGTACGGCGTGACCCACGTGCTCTCCACCGGCGAGATGCTGTCCGGCGGCGGGCTGCGGGTGCTGGTGCCACGGGAACTGGCCTACGACAACCGCGACGGCCAGTGGCGCTGGCGCGACGACATCCCGCCGCGCAACCGCCGGCTGGCCATGACCATCGGCGAGATCAACGACACCCTCGACCGCGGCTTCCCGCTGCCCGAGTGGCACACCCCGCCCGCGGTGGCCAAGGAGCTGGCCCGGGTCCGCCCGGCCCGGCGCTTCCGCGGCCTGGTGGTGTTCTTCACCGGCTTCTCCGGATCGGGCAAGTCGACGATCGCCCGGGGTCTGGCCGACCGGCTGCGCGAGGCCGGTGAGCGGACCATCACGCTGCTGGACGGCGACGTGGTGCGCCGCGAGCTCTCGGCCGGCCTGGGCTTCAGCAAGGCCGACCGAGACCGCAACGTACGCCGGATCGGCTGGGTGGCGGCCGAGGTGGGCCGCCATCACGGGATGGCCATCGCCTGCCCGATCGCGCCGTACGAGTCGGCCCGGGCCGAGTCGCGCCGGCTGGCCCTGGACGCCGGCGCCGGCTTCGTCCTGGTGCACGTCAACACCCCGCTCGAGGTGTGCGAACAACGCGACCGCAAGGGCCTGTACGCCCGCGCCCGGGCCGGCCAGCTCCGCGGCCTGACCGGCGTCGACGACCCGTACGAGGACCCGGCCGACGCCGAGCTGACGATCGACACCACCACGATCACCGTCCCCGAGGCCATCGACACCGTCCTGGCCTACCTCGTCGAGAACGGCTGGGTCGAGCCAAAACTGCCGTAGGCAAAGTGTTGGTTCGTGGCGGCATCCGCAGCGCGGATGCCGCCACGGGCGTTTTGGGCGCGCAGCGCCGAGGGTGACCACTTACGCACGTGGAGCGGAGCGACCCTCGGCGGGAGCGACGGTCGGCACCACCCACCCGGCTACGACATCGATCTGCTTTCGATCTGCTCTTCAAAGACGAGTTCGGCTCAGTGAGTTACGTGAACGCAGGACGGCCGTTTACCCCTCGTGGGCGAAACGCCCGAATGCTCACCCTCACCCCTTGAAAGGGTCGCCGAACAGATGGAAGCTCGCCCGGGATCCGCCGACCTCTCGCACTACGTCGGCATGTTCCGCCGCCACTGGTGGGTCGTGCTCGCCGCGACCGGAGCGGGCCTGGGCCTGGGCGCCGCGCTCACCAGCACGCTCCCCCGGGTGTACGAGTCGAGCACGTCGGTGCTGGTCAGCGCCGTCGAGCAGGACACCAACCAGTCCGGCGGCCGCACCAAGGGCTCGATCAACCTGGACACCGAGGCGCAGCTGGTCGGCTCCGGCGCGGTGGCGGTCAAGGCGGCGGCGCTGCTGCGGAGCACCGGCAACCCGCTCGAGCTGGCCCACGCCGTCTCGGTCGAGGTGCCCGCCAACACCACGGTGCTGGTGATCACCTTCGAGGCGGACACACCACAGAAGGCCCAGGCCGGATCGCACGCGTTCGCCGAGGCGTACCTGCGGAACCGGGAGCAGACCGCCCGCAGCGGCCTGGACTCGCAGATCAAGTCGCTGTCGCTGAAGATCCGGCAGCTCACCACCAACCTGACCTCGATCAACGCGCGGCTGGCCAAAGCCAAGGCGGGCAGTTCCGAGCGCAGCAACCTGGAGAGCCTGCGCAGCAACTCGCAGAACCAGCTCAACTCGATGACCGGGCGGCTGAACGAGCTGACCACCACGACCGTGGCGGCCGGCAGCATCATCAGCGACGCCCGGGTGCCGACCGAGCCGACCAGCCCGAACACGATGCTGAACATCGCCGCCGGCGCGATGCTGGGCCTGCTCGCCGGGCTGATGCTGGCCTTCGCCCGGGAGCGGCTGGACCGTCGCCTGCGGACCGCGGCCGACGTGCGCGACCGGGCCCGGATGCCGGTGCTGGCGGCGCTGGACGAGCGCACCACGCCGCACTTCGACGACGTGCTCCAGCCGTACGGGCCGGGCGGGCGGGTGTTCAACCGGCTGCGCAACGAGGTGCTGGCCAGCCTGGACCCGGACGACAAGATCATCGTGGTCACCGGGGCCAGCCGCGGGTCGGCGAGCACGCTGGTCGCGGCGAACCTGGCCGCGGCCCTGGCCCGGACCGGCAGCGACGTCGTGCTGATCGGCGCGCACCTGCCGGACAGTGTGGTGGACGCGGCCCCGCTGGCCCGGATGCTCGGCGTCAACGCGGTGCCCGGCCTGTCCGACCTGCTGGCCGGCCGGGTGACGTTGAGCCGGGCGATGCAGCGGATGCCGCGCATCCCCTCGCTGCGGGTGATCACCACCGGCGGCGCGGCGACCGCGGCCGGCCTGATGCAGTCGCAGCGGCTACGGGACACCCTGGAGGCGCTGCGCCGGCAGACCGGGTACGTGGTCATCGAGGCGCCGTCCACCAGCAGCAGCGCCGACGCGCAGAGCCTGGCCAGCCTGGCCGACGCGGCGATCCTGGCGGTCGAGCTGCGCAAGTCGCGCCGGCCGATGCTCACCGACGCGGCCGAGCAGCTGCGCCGGGTCGGCACCCCGCTGCTGGGCGCGGTGGTGCTGCCGCGGCTGGTGGGCCTGCGGGCCGATGAGATCCAGCCGCCGGCCGTCGCCCTGACACCGCTGGAGAAGGCCATGGAACGGCAGTCGCCCGAGGTGACCGCGGTCCTCGACGCCGAGCGGACCATGCGCTTCCCGACCACCACGGTGCCCCGGCAGGGCAAGGACGCCCACGAGGACCCGCCGACCGCGGTCATCGAGCTGACGCCGCCGGCCAAGAAAGACGACGAGTGACGGCCCTCGCCGCACCCCCCGCCCATACCGCGCAGAAGAACCTGACCCTCCCGGCCTGGCCGATCACCGCCCTGCTGGCCCTGTATCCACTGTGGTGGGCGCTCGGGCTGGGCGTGCTGATCTTCCCGATCATGGCCGCGCCGATGCTGGTGCTGATGCTCCGGCGGCGCGCGGCCGGGCGACCGCTGGTGCTGCCGCCCGGGTTCGCCTGGTGGGGGCTGTTCCTGGCGGCGGTCGTGGTGAGCTCGGCGGCGCTGGGGGCCGACCCGGCCGGCACGGTCGCCGAGCACGCCTCGGACCGGCTGATCTCGTACGGCTACCGGCTCGGGCTCTACCTGACGATGACCGTGCTGCTGCTCTACGCCGGCAACCTGACCGAGCTGGAACTGCCCCGGCGCCGGCTGGTGAAGCTGCTCGGCTGGCTGTTCGTGGTGACCGTGGCCGGCGGGCTGCTCGGCATGGTGGCGGGGACGTTCGAGTTCACCTCGCCGGTGGAGATGCTGCTGCCGCCCGGCGTACGCGACAAGGGTTTTGTGCAGTCGATGGTCCACCCGTACGCGGCGCAGATCATGGACCTCGTCGGCGGCGAGAAACCCCGCCCGGCCGCGCCGTGGGGCTACACCAACACCTGGGGCAACAACTTCTGCCTGCTGGCCGGCTGGCTGGTGGTGGCCGCATGGGCTTCCCGCCGCCGCGGCGCGCGTCTTTTGAGCATCGTCGTGCTCGGCATCTCGATCGCGCCGGCCGTCGTCTCGCTGAACCGCGGCCTGTGGATCGGGATCGGCGTGCTCATCCTCTACGTCGCGTTCCGCTATGTGCTGCTGGGCAAGCTGTGGATCATCGGCGCGGTCGTGGTGGCCGGCACCGCGCTGGTGGTGGCCCTGATGGCCAGCCCGCTGGGCGACACCGTGAACGCGCGGATGGACAACGGCAAGTCCAACGGCGTGCGGTCGTTCCTGATGGAACGGGCGATCGACGGCTTCCTCGAGTCGCCGGTGATCGGCTACGGCTCGACCCGCACCACGATCGGCGGCCGCAACTCGATCGCCGTCGGGGAGAGCGCCGGCTGCGAGCGGTGCGGCAACTTCACCGTCGGCGGCACCGGGCAGCTGTGGCAGCTGATGTTCGCGCACGGCGCCGCCGGGACGCTCGGCTACCTGGGTTTCTTCGCGTACGGCCTGTGGCGGTTCCGCCGCGACCGCAGCCCGATCGGCATCGCCGCGAGCGCCGCGATCGTCACCTCGTTCTCCGCCATGCTCTGGTACAACTCGCTGGCCACCCCCCTGGCCTTCATGGTTCTGGCCTTCGCGCTGCTCTGGCGCAACGATCTCGAGGGGGATGCATGAGTCCAGTCAAGACCGCACCGGCCGCGCTGACCGCCGGCGACGCCGCGCTCCGCGCGCAGTACCTGGCCGAGGTCATCGGCCTCCTCTACCCGACCGACGGCCAGGGTGATCAGGTCGCGGAGTACTACGTCGTGCCGGACGCCCGCCGCCCGCGGCTGCTCGTGCCGTCCGGCTCCCGCAAGGTGGCCGCGGCGGCCGTCCGCCGGTATGCCGAACCGCAGTCCCGCGCGGCCAAGCTCAAGCGGGACGCCGTGGTGGCCGCGCTGCGCACCGGCGCCTCCGGGGTGCTGCTCCGCGACCGCATCAAGGTGACCGGCCCGGAGAGCATCGACCGGCACCTGAGTGAGGCGCTCGGCCGCGAGCTGGCGGTGAGCATCCACATCGGACCGGCCCGGGCCAACCGCAAGCCGGTGCTCCAGCTGATCAGCCCGGAGGGCGAGACGTTCGGCTTCGGCAAGCTGGGCACCGGGCCGCTCACCCAGCGCCTGGTCCGGGCCGAGACCAACGCGCTGATCGCGTTGCAGCGCTCCGGCCTGACCAAGCTGACCGTGCCGACCGTGCTGCACGCCGGGCAGTGGCGCGGCCTGCAGGTGCTGGTGCAGTCGGCGCTGCCGGTGTGGCTGCCGCGCAGCCCGCTGACCCCGCGCCGGCTGGCCGCGGCCATGGTCGACATCGCCGGCTGCTGCGGCTACACGGCCGGGCAGCTGGTCGGCAGCCCGTACTGGACCGAACTGCGGGCCCGGCTGGGCTCGGTGCAGGACCGGCCCGAGGGGGTCGCGCTGAGCGCGGCGGCCGAGCTGCTGGTGCGGCAAGCCGGGGCGACGACCTTCCGGTACGGGGCGTGGCACGGCGACTGGGCCCCGTGGAACATGGCCAACCTGACCGACGCGCTGCTGGTCTGGGACTGGGAACGGTTCGCCCAGGGCGTGCCGGTCGGCTTCGACGCGGTGCACCACGAGCTGCAGCGGCGCATCCAGTCCACCGGCGACGCCAAGGGCGCGGTGGAGGCGACCGTACGCCAGGCCGCCGAGCTGCTCGCCCCGTTCAACGTGGCGCCGGAGGCCCGCGAGCTGACCGCGCTGCTCTACCTGGTCGACCTGGCCGCCCGTTATCTGACCGATCGCCAGGCCGAGGCGGGCGCCCGCCTGGGCGTGCTCGGCACCTGGCTGCTTCCGGTGCTGATCCGCCGGGTGGAGGAACTGTAGATGATCGACGTCCGCAAGATGCCCATGCCGGTCAAGCGCGTGGTCCACCTGGGTTCCCGGTCGTACGGCCGGCTCACCTCGCCGAGCCGGATGACCCCGGCCTTCCTGATCTGCGGCGGCCAGCGCTGCGGCACCACGTCGTTGTACCGGGCCCTCGCCGCGCACCCCGCGATCCTCAAAGCGGTGCTGCACAAGGGCGTGCACTACTTCGACACCTCGTACCACCGGGGCATGGCCTGGTACCGCGGGCACTTCCCGATGCAGCGCAGCGCCGAGAAGATCCTTCAGCGGTACGGGGTGCCGGCGCAGACCTTCGAGTCCAGCCCGTACTACATGTACCACCCGCAGGCGGCCGCCCGGATCGCCCACGACCTGCCCGGGACCAAGCTGGTGGTGCTGGTCCGGGACCCGGTGGAGCGTGCGTACTCGCAGCACCATCACGAGGTGGCGCGCGGGTTCGAGCGGGAACGCGACTTCGGCAACGCGCTGGCCCTGGAACCGGCCCGGCTGCACCGCCAGGAGGAGCGGCTGGCCCAGGACCCGGGGTACTACAGCTTCGCCCACCAGCACCACGCCTACCGCGCCCGCGGCGAGTACGCGCGCTACCTCGGCGGGATGGCCCAGCACGTCGGCCGCGACCGCATCCACGTGGTCGAGAGCGAGCGCTTCTTCACCCACCCCGACGAGGTGTACGACGAGGTGCTGACCTTCCTCGGCCTGCCCACCCACCTCGACCGGCCGGAGTTCGAACGGCACAACGCCCGCCCGCGGCAGTCCGACATGGAGCCGGGCATCCGCGCCGAGCTGACCGCCCACTACGCGCCGCAGGACGAGGCCCTGTCGAGGTGGCTGGGCCGGATGCCGGTCTGGCGCGACTCGTGACCAGCCTGCTCGACGGGACCCGGGCCGCGGCCCGCGGCGGGCTGGCCAACATGGCCGGCATGGCGCTGGCCGGCGGCACCGGCGTGGTGGTCACCTGGATCGTCGCCCGGTCGCTCGGGGCCGAGCAGGCCGGCGCGTTCTTCGCCGCCACGGCCGCCTTCGCGCTGGTCGGCGGCCTGGCCAAGCTGGGTACGCAGACCGGCCTGGTGTTCTGGCTCAGCCGGCTGCGGGCCACCGACCGGACGCATCTGCTCGGCTCCTGCCTGCGTACCGGCCTGACCCCGGTGATCCTGCTGGCCGGCCTGCTCGCCGCCGGGCTGTGGCTGGGCGCGCCGGCGGTGGCCCGGCTGACCGCGGACGAGTCGCCGCACGTCTTCGCCGAGCACGTCACCGGCCTGCGCGTGCTGGCCCTGCTGCTGCCGCTCGGGGCGCTGTCCGACGTCCTGCTCACCGCCACCCGCGGCTACCGGGCGATGAAGCCGACCGTGATGCTCGACCGGGTCCTCCGCAGCACGCTGCAGTTGCTGCTGGTGGGCGCGGCCGGGATCGCGAGCCTGCGGATGACGGTCGAGCTGCCGGTGTTCGCGTTCGCCTGGGCCGCGCCGTACCTGCCGGTGGTGATCCTGGCCGCGTACGCGCTCCGCAACACCTACCGGGCCGGCAAGCCGGCCGGGCCGTCCAGCCGCCGGGTCGAACGCCGGGCCCTGCGCCGGGACTTCTGGCGCTTCACCGCGCCGCGCGCGCTGGCCAGCGTCGCCCAGCTGGCCGTGCAGCGGGTGGACGTGCTGCTGGTGGCCGCGCTCGGCGGTCTCGCCCCGGCCGCCGTCTACGCGGTGGCCGGCCGCTTCGTGGTGCTGATCCAGTTCGCCAACCAGGGCATCTCCCAGTCGGTGCAGCCGCGGCTGGCCGAGGCGCTGGCCACCGGCGACACCGACACCGCCAACCACCTCTACCGCACCGCCACCGGCTGGCTGGTCCTGGTCACCTGGCCGATCAACCTGCTGGTCATCCTGTTCGCGCCGGTCTACCTGGGCCTGTTCGGCGAGCAGTACCGGGCCGGCGCGCCGGTGGTCGTGGTGCTGGCGTGCGCGATGCTGGTGGCGACCGGGTGCGGCATGGTCGACATGGTGCTCGCGATGGCCGGGCGTACCTCGTGGAACCTCGCCAACGTGCTGGTCGCCCTGGCCCTGACCATCGGGCTCGACCTGCTGCTGATCCCGCGCCTGGGCGCGATGGGCGCGGCGCTCGGCCTGGCCGGCGCGATGCTGGCCAACAACCTGCTGCCGCTGGCGCAGGTGGCCCGGCACGCCCGCCTGCACCCGTTCGGCGTCGGCACGCTGGCCGCCGGCGGCCTCTCGGTCGTCTGCTTCGGCGTGCTGCCCCGGCTGGTCACCGCGGTGCTCGGCACCGGGCCGGCCGGCCTCTCCCTGGCGCTGGCGATCGCCGTGCCCACGTTCTGCTTCGGCGCCTGGCTGCTCCGCGAGCGGCTGGCGCTGGACGCCTTCCGATTCCGCCGGAGTAGTCCCTGAGGAGGAGCCGTGACCACCGACTACACCAAGGTGTTCCAGGACACTGAGGCCGTCGAGAAGTACGAGAGCGTGACCTACGCTCCGGACACGTACGCGTCCCGCATCAACGAGCGGCAGCGTGCGTACCTGCGAGGGCTGGTGTCCCGCGAGTTCGACCGCCCGCCGGTCCAGCACGATTTCGCCTGCGGGACCGGGCGGGCCATCCGGACGCTGCACGGGCTGGTCCGCGCCGCGCACGGCTACGACACCTCGGCCGAGATGATGGCCAAGGCGGCCGAGGTCGGCTCGCAGGCCGAGTTCCACCGGATCGCCCCGGACGGGCCGGTGCCCGAGCCGGTGCCGGCCGGGCTGCCGTCGATCGTGACCATGTTCCGGCTGCTGCTCAATGTGGACGAGGCGGTCCGGGAGCGGGCGCTCGCCTTCGCGGCCAAGGCGCTGCCCACCCCGCGGGCCGGGATGCTGGTGGTGGAGAACCACGGCAACGCCCGGTCGCTGCGGCACCTGCGGGCGCGGCGGCACAGCGGGCAGCGCTGGTTCGCCGAGCTCTCCCACCAGCAGGTCGGCGAGTTGCTCGGCCGGCACGGCTTCGAGGTGGTCGAGCGGCGCGGCTTCTCGATGCTCACCCCGTCGCTGTACGAGCTCTCGCTGGCCCGGGCGGCGGACGCGGCGGCGCGGCGGTTCCCCGGCTCCGACCGGTACGCGGTGAACGTGCTCTACGTCGCCCGGCGGGTCGGATGAAAAAGCTCCTGCTGGCCGGGGTGCTGCTGCTCGCCGGGTGCACGGCCCCGGATCGCGAGGCGCCCGAACCGACACCCTCCCCCGACCTCACCCGCCCGCCGTCCGGCGTCGCCGTGAACCCCGGCCCGTTCCAGGCCGGGCCGTTCCGGGCGCCGGCCGACGGCGCGTACCTCGGGGCCTGGATCAAACCGGCCGAACTCACCCACTCGGGCCGGGTCGAGGCGGTGGACGGGCTCGAGGGCGACCTCGGCCGGCGGCTGGACATCCTGAACACCTACCGCCGGTTCGAGCAGATGGTCGGCACCGAGAGCGACCAGGAGCTCCTGGCCGGCGGGGCCGACCTGATGATCAGCTGGGCCACCGGCGACAACCGGTCCATCGTGGCCGGTGAGCACGACCGGCTGATCCGGCAGCAGGCCCAGGCGATCCGCAAGGTGGACCGGCCGGTGCTGCTGCGGATGCGCTGGGAGATGGACCGCCCCAACCTGCGGGCCACCATGTGGTCCGGCGCCGACTACATCGCGGCCTGGCGGTACGTCCGGAAGATCTTCGCCGAGGAACGCGTGACCAACGTGTCCTGGGTGTGGTGCCCGACCGCCGAGGGGTTCATCCGGGGCAACGCGCCGGAGTACTACCCCGGCGACGACCAGGTGGACTGGACCTGCGTGGACGTCTACGCCGGTTCGGTGTTCCAGCCGATCGGCCGGCTGATGGGCCCGTTCCTCGAGTGGGCCGCGCAACGCCCCAAGCCGATCATCATCGGCGAGTTCGGGGTGGCCAAGGCGTGGGGCTCGTCGGCCCGGGCCGCGTG
Organism: Actinoplanes sp. NPDC051470; assembly: GCF_040682035.1. Classification (NCBI taxonomy): domain Bacteria; kingdom Bacillati; phylum Actinomycetota; class Actinomycetes; order Micromonosporales; family Micromonosporaceae; genus Actinoplanes; species Actinoplanes sp. NPDC051470. Next base: position 9,956 of record NZ_JBFBAA010000043.1, on the reverse strand, counting down.
GCTGGCCGACGCCGCCCGGACGTTCAAGGCGAACCCGCAGATCAAGGGCGTCGCCTACTTCGAGTCCGACCCCGAGGGCAACGGGCCGAAGCAGCAGTTCCAGCTCACCGGCGACAAGGCCGCGTTCCGGGCCTTCAAGCGGATGACCAAGGACAGCTACTTCAACCCGAAGCCGCTGCGGAAGAGGTCAGCGGCGGGCGGCCGCCGCGGTGAGTAGCCGCAGCGCGTAGGGCGCGTCGCGCTTGAGGTAGCGACCGGCCAGGCGGCGGGGCTCGGTGGTGAGCCGATGCGCCCACTCCAGGCCGGTGCGCTGCATCCAGCGCGGCGCGCGGTCGACGTCGCCCGCGACGAAGTTGACCGCCGCGCCGCAGCCGATGAACCAGGCGTCCGGCAGGTCCTCGCGCAGCCGGGTGATCACCTTCTCCTGCTTGGGGAAGCCGAGACCGACGAAGACCAGGTCCGGCTTGGCCTCGGCGACCGCGTTGCGGAACTCGGCGTAGACCGCGCGGTCCCGTTCGAAGCCGAGCTCCGGGCACAGCGTCCCGGCGATCTCCAGTCCCGGGCACCGCTCGGCGAGCCGCCGCGCGGCCCGGGTCGCGCCGTCCGCGGCGGCCGGCGTGGCCGGGTTGCCGCCGATCACGAAGACCGACCGGCCGTCCCGGCCCAGCCCTTCGGACAGCGACCAGATCAGGCTGCTGCCGGCCACCCGTTCGGGCAGCGGCATCCCGCTCAGCCGGCTGGCCCAGATCAGCGGCATGCCGTCGGCGACGATCAGGTCGGCGTCGTCCAGGAAGCCACGCACCCGCTTGTTCGCCTGCGCCTGCCGCAGGATGTCGATGTTCGGGGTGATGATTCGTCCACCTCGGCCGGACGCGATCGCCTCGCGCACCACGGCCACCACCTCGGCCTCGGTGATCCGGTCGAACCCGGTTCCGTCGAGGTGCACTCGATCAAAAGCCTCAACGCTCACGCAACGCCTCCTTCAGTGTCCTTCGCTCGTTATATGAGCGAAACGAGCGAAGGACGGACAAAGTGGCACGAGTGCTCTACCTCGGCGGGTTGGGTCGCAGTGGGACCACGCTCGTCGAACGGCTGCTCGGCGAACTTCCGTCGGTCTGCGCGCTCGGCGAGATCGTCCACCTGTGGCAGCGCGACATCCTCGACAACGAGCGCTGCGGATGCGGCGCCCGGTTCGCCGCCTGCACGTTCTGGAAGCGGGTCGGCGAGAAGGCCTTCAACGGCTGGGGCAATGTGGACGTGCCCCGCGTGCACGCCCTGCGCGACCTGGTCGAGCGCACCCGGCACATCCCGCGGCTGGCCGCCGGGCAGATGCCGAAGGCCGAGGTGCGCGAGTACGCCGGGTACTACGCCAAGGTGTACGCCGCCGCGGCCGAGGTGTCCGGCGCCGCCGTGGTGGTGGACTCGTCCAAGCACAGCGCCCTGGCCCACGTGCTGCGGCACGCCGAGGGGCTCGACCTGCGGGTCGTGCACGTGGTGCGGGACGCGCGCGGGGTGGCGTACTCGTGGACGAAGACCGTCGCCCGGCCCGAGACCGACGGCGAGGAGGAGATGACCCGCTACTCGCCCGGCCGCTCGGCGCTGCTCTGGAACGCCCACAACGCCGCGTTCGGCCTGCTGGCCAAGCGCGGGGTGGCCGTTCGCCGGGTCCGCTACGAGGAGTTCCTCACCGACCCGCGGGCGGCCCTGATCCGGCTGGCCGACTTCGCCGGGCTCACGCTCGTGCCCGATGACCTGGAATTTCTTCGTCCCGGCCACGCCGACCTGGGGGTCGGGCACAGCGCGGCCGGCAACCCGATGCGGTTCACCGTGGGCCGGCTGTCGCTGCGCCGGGACGACGCCTGGCAGTCCGCGCTGCCGCCCGCGCAACGCCGGATGGTCAGCGCGGTGTGCGGGCCGATGCTGCGGGCCTACGGCTACCCCGTTTTCGCTGAGGAGGCGTGATGAACTGGCCGTCCGTCGGGGTCGTGATCCCCACCCGGAACCGTCCCGAGCTGGTCCGCAAGGCCATCGCCGGGGTGTGCGAACAGCGCTACCCGGGCGAGATCAAGGTGGTCGTGGTGTACGACCAGACCGAACCCGACTACCTGCTCGCCCGCACCGAGGACACCCAGGTCCTGGTGCTGACCAACTGGCGCACACCCGGCCTGGCCGGCGCCCGCAACACCGGGCTGCTGTCGCTCGACACCGAGCTGGTGGCGTTCTGTGACGACGACGACCGGTGGGCCCCCGACAAGCTGCGCCGGCAGGTCGCCGCGCTGGTGGCCGAGCCGGAGGCCGAGTTCGCCACCTGCGCGATCGAGGTCGAGTACGAGGACCGGGTGACACCCCGCCTGGCCGGCCGCAGCCGGGTCACGGTCGACGAGCTGGCCCGCTCGCGGATGGCCATGCTGCACTCGTCGTCGTTCCTGATGCGCCGCGAGGCCCTGGCCGAGGACGCCATCGGCATGGTCGCCGAGGACGCGCCGGGCAGCCAGAACGAGGACTGGGACCTGCTGCTGCGGGCGGCCCGCCGGCGGCCGATCGTGCACCTGGACGAGCCGCTGGTCCGGGTGCTGTGGGGCCGGACCAGCCACTACGCCTACGAGTACGCCACCAAGATCTCCTCGCTGCGCTGGATGATGCGACGCCACCCGGAGATCAGCGGCTGCCGCCCCGGCGCCGCCCGGGTGTACGGCCAGCTGGCCTGCTGGTCGGCCGCCTCCGGCAACCGCAGCGCGGCCTGGCAGTTCAGCAAGGAGGCGGTCCGCGCCAACTGGAAGGAACCTCGCACCGCGATCGCGCTGGCCGCGATGACCGGCGCGGTCAAGGTGGAGAATGTGCTGTCGGCTCTGCACAAGCGCGGACGAGGTATCTGAGGTCACTCTTTTCCACACAGCCGACAGCCAGGTAGTGTTCAGGTGTGTGCGAAATAGTTCGGTTCCCGTATCGTAACGCGGTGTGTCGCTGATGCTGGCCCAGCAGCGACAGGCTGCCATCCTCGATCGGGTCCGCGCCGCCGGCGGTGTGCGGGTCAGTGAGCTCGCCTCCGAGTACGGCGTCTCCGACATGACCATCCGCCGCGACCTCGAAGCGCTCGCCGACCGCGGGCTGCTGGCCAAAGTGCACGGTGGAGCCACCACGGTCAGTCCCGGTTCGGCGCACGAGCCGGGCTTCGCCGCGAAATCGGTGCGGCAACAGGCCGAGAAGGCCGCGATGGCGCTGCGCGCGGCCGCCCTGGTCTCCCCCGGCGACGCGATCGCGCTGTCGGCCGGCACCACCACCGCCGGCCTGGCCCAGCGCCTGGTCGACGTCCCGTCGCTGACCGTGGTGACCAACTCGATCCCGGTCGCCGACGTCTTCTACCGCGCCGGCCGCCCCGACCAGACGGTCGTGCTGACCGGCGGCACCCGCACCCCGTCCGACGCGCTGGTCGGCCCGGTGGCCGTCGCCGCGATCGGCACGCTCCACCTGGACATGCTCTTCCTCGGCGTGCACGGCATGAGCGAGCGCGCCGGCTACACCACTCCCAACCTGATGGAGGCCGACGTCAACAGGGCCCTGGTCGAGGCGGCCGAACGCCTGGTCGTCCTCGCCGATCACACCAAATGGGGCACGGTCGGCATCTCGTCGATCGTCTCCCTCGACCGCGCCGACATCGTCATCACCGACGAGGGCCTGGACGACCAGGCCCGCGCCATCCTGGTCGAGCAGGTCGGCGAACTCGTGGTGGTGGGCGCGCCGTGACCATCGCCCAGCGCACCACGATCCGGTTGTCCGACGGCCGCGAACTGATCTACTTCGACGAGACCGACGGGCACGACCGCAACGCCTGGCCGGACAAGCGCGACCTGCCCACCCCGCCGGCCGCGTCCCAGCTGCGCCACGACCCGCTGGTCGACGAATGGGTGGCGGTGGCCGCCCACCGGCAGACCCGCACATTCCTGCCGCCCAGCGACAAGTGCCCGCTGTGCCCGTCGACGCCGGAGTTCTCCACCGAGATCCCCGCCCCCGACTACGACGTGGTGACCTTCGAGAACCAGTTCCCGTCGTTCAGCGCCCGGGTCCACCCCGACGAGATCGCGTCGGTGACCGACCTGGTGCCCGTGCGCCCCGGCACCGGCCGCTGCGAGGTGGTCTGCTTCACCAGCGACCACAACAGCAGCTTCGGCGCCCTCACGCCGGCCCGCGTCCGCACCGTGGTCGACGTCCTGGCCGACCGCACCGCATCGTTGTCCGAGCTGCCCGGCGTCGAGCAGGTCTTCCCCTTCGAGAACCGCGGCATCGAGATCGGCGTCACGCTCAGCCACCCGCACGGCCAGATCTACGCGTACCCCATGGTCACCCCCCGCACCCGCCTGATGCTGAACGCGGCGGCCAAGCACCACCGGGCGACCGGCAACTCCCTCTACGCCGACGTCCTGGCCGCGGAGCGCGCGTCCGGCGACCGGGTGATCGCCTCGAACGAGCACTGGACGGCCTACGTCCCCGCCGCGGCCCGCTGGCCCTTCGAGGTCCACGTGGCGCCCCACCGCCGCCGGCCCGACATCCCCGCGTTGTCCGGCCCCGAACGCGACGCCTTCGCCCCGCTCTACCTCGACGTGCTGCGCCGCTTCGACGCGCTGTTCGACAAGCCCATGCCGTACATCAGCGCCTGGCACCAGGCCGTCACCGGCGAGGGCCGCGACCTCGGCTACCTGCACCTGCAGCTGTTCAGCATCCGCCGGGCCGCCGACAAGCTCAAATACCTGGCCGGCTCGGAGTCGGCGATGGGCGCCTTCATCAACGACATCGTCCCCGAGAAGGCCGCCCAACTGCTCAAAAACCTTTAGCGGTACGGGTTTCCGACAGCACCCGCCCCCTCCGCGACCCGGTCACGCGAAAGGCCGTGAACGCGCCTTTCGCGTGACCGGCGCCTCACCCCACTTCCTGCACCGACCGCGACAGCACACAGAACTCGTTGCCTTCCGGGTCAGCGAGCACCACCCACGAGGCGTCCGCCGGCTGACCCACATCAGCCGGCGTCGCACCCAGCGCCACCAGCCGGTCGACCTCTTCCCGCTGCGTGCTGCCGTCCGCCCGAAGATCAAGATGCAGCCGGTTCTTCCCGGCCTTCCGCTCCGGCACCGGACACACATCAATGCTCGGCCCGCCACCCGCACCCGGCCCGATGCTGACCACGCCGTCGTCGTCCTCCTCGACCACCCGCCAGCCCAGCGCGGCCACCCAGAACTCCACCACCCGACCGACATCCACCGCATCAATCGCCACTACCGCGATCCGACTAGTCATGCGCCCCTGCCTACCCACAACCTCCGCCCAGGCAACTCGGTTTGCCGTCGCGGATTCTCACCTGCACGGCGTCGAGGACCGGGCCGGTGACCGTGGAGATGGTCCACCTCGACACAGTTGCGCCATCGGCCTCGGCCGGGCGCAACCCAGATCATGGCCGAGGTGGGCGGTAACTTCGCCGTCCCGGTGGCCTCGACGACGCATGGTCTTCTGCCGCGGGATTACCGACCGACTTATCCACGCTCCGGCGGCCCTGTGGACGGAACCCGAAAAACGTTGAGCCAACCGGCTACCTTGACGCCCACCCAGTGGCTGGGTGGGGGAGGTGGCGGCGCCCGCGTCGCCCGAAATTTTGCGACCTTCGGGCGCACGGGTATCGGGTCGGGGTCAACCGCAGGAGCGGCCGGCCCAGGACGAGCCGGCGCAACGGCGGGACGCGACTTTCTGGTGATCGCTGGGTTCCGAGGAAGTCCACGGGGCCGTCGGGGTTGCGACGAAGAACGGAATCTGGGGCTCGACCTGGCCGGGGTAAGGGGCCCCGGAACCGTCCCACCACAGATTCGCGCTGGGCGGTCAGATCAAGGGTCCTGCGGTTCGAGGTCGCGGCTCCGTTCGGAGGATGTGGACCCACGGCGGGTGCTGGGGCAGGCCGCCGTGTTCGTGGAGGTCTCAGCCGGGCAGGAGGCTGCGCTCTCCACCGTGGACGGCTACCACGGTGCCGTTGACGTAGCTGCTGCGGTCGCCGACCAGGAACAGGACGACGTCGGCGATCTCGTCGGGGTCGCCGATCCGGCCCCGGGCGGTCACCTGGTCCATGGCGTCGGGGAAGGCGGCCAGCATGGGTGCGGTCCCGGGGGTGCGCACGGGACCGGAGGCGACGCCGTTGACGCGGACGCCGGCGCCGCCGAACTCGGTGGCCCAGTAGCGGGTCAGGATTTCCAGGGCCGCCTTTGACGCGCCGTAGGCCGCCCCGACCGGTGCGACCGAGGTGGCCGCGGTGGAGCTGACGTTGACGATGGCGCCGTGGCCGCGTTCGGCCATGCCGGGGGCCAGGGCCCCGACCAGCTGGAACGGCGCCCGGGTGTTGATGGCGAGGTGCCGGTCGAAGCTGTCGGCGCTGGTGCCGGGGGTCGCGGTGAACTCGTACACGCCGGCGTTGTTGACCAGGATGTCCACCTCGCCGGCGTCGGCGGCCAGCCGTTCGACGTCCGCGGCGTCGGTGAGGTCGGCGGCGACGAAGCGGGCCCGGCCGCCCCGCTCGGCGATCGCGGACACCAGCTCGGCGCCGCGGCGCTCGTCGCGGCCGTGCACCACAACATCCGCCCCGTTCTCCGCGAGCCGCATCGCCACAGCCCGGCCGATGCCTGCCGTGGCCCCGGTCACCAAGGCGGTCTTTCCTGCTAGATCAGTCACGTCGATCCCTTTCTGGGTTGGTGAACCCAATTTCTACCGGCAATTTTTGGATTGCGCAACCCAGTCCGTTAGGCTGAGGGCGTGACATTGACCCGCAAAGGTCAGGCGACCAGGGAACGCATCCTCGAGGCGGCGACCGACCTGATCGCCCAGCGCGGCGTGACCGGCACCAGCACCGAAGACGTACGCAAGGCGGCCGGCGTCAGCGGGTCGCAGCTCTACCACTACTTCGTCAGCAAGCAGGCCCTGATCAGGGCGGTCATCACCCGCCAGGCCGAGGCGCCGCTGATACCCGGCCGGCCGATCATGGGCGCCCTGGACAGCTTCGACGCGCTCCGCGCCTGGGCCGACGCCGCGGTCGAGAACCAGGAGCACAACAGCGGCCGCGGCGAATGCACGCTGACCTCGCTGGCCGGCGAGCTGAACCCCGCCGACGACCAGACCCGCGAAGACCTGTGCAACGCCTTCCAGCGCTGGCAGTCCATGCTGCACGACGGCCTGCGGGCGATGCGCGACCGAGGCGAGCTACGACCCGAGGCCAACCTCGACGAACTGGCGATGGCCCTGCTCACGGCGCTTCAGGGCGGCAGCCTGCTGAGCCAGACCCTGCGAAGCGCCGAGCCGATGCGGGCGTCGATGAAGGCCGCTCTGGCCTACGTCCGCTCCTTCACCGCCGAATAGCCGGCTCGATGCGGATCGGTGCGTGTCAGACGCCGGAGATCCTGGGTGACGTGGACGCCGCGCTCCGGGTCGTCCGGGACTTCGCCGGACGGGCCGACGCCGAGGGCGTCGACCTGCTGCTGTTCCCCGAGTGTTTCCTGCCGGGATACCTCGTCACCGACGATCATGTCCGTGGCCACGCCGTGGAGCCGGCGTTCGTCGAGCGGCTGGGCGTGACCGGGCCGACGCTGGTGCTCGGGATGATCGAGCGCGACGGCGACCGCTTCCACAACACCGCGGTGGTCGTGGCCGGTGGGCGCGTGATCGGGCGGTACCGCAAGAACTTCCTGACCGCCGGCGAACAGGTGTTCACGGCCGGCCGCGAGTATCCGGTCTTCGACTGTGCGGGCACCCGCTTCGGGGTCAACATCTGTTACGACACCCAGTTCCCGGAAGCGGCGGCCGCGGTGGCCGGCCAGGGCGCCCAGGTGCTACTCGTGCCGGCGCAGAACATGATGCGCCGCGAGAACGCGTTCCGGTGGCAGCACCGGCACCACGAGATCCGCGCCGAACGGGCCCGCGAGACCGGCATGTGGTTGGTGTCGGCCGACGTCACCGGCGAACGTGGCGACAGCCACATCGGACTCGGCCCCACCTCCGTGATGACCCCCACCGGCAACGTGATCGCCCTGGTCCCCGCGGGAACGATCGGCATGGTGACCGCGGACATTCCCGCGGCGTGAGGTCGGGGCCGCGTCAGCGGCGGGCGGGACCACTCACCAGCGTAAGTGGTTTTGGTCAAATGGCCTGTTGGTGGTGGGTTTGGTGTGGTTGGGCATGGGGAGGTAGCCGGCCGGGGTGCTGGTCGGCTGGGGTGAGTCCGCCCTGGGGTGTGGGTGCCCCGCTGTGTGCCCGGTGTCTCTACGTAGGTCGGTAAACGGGCTGGTCCACGTGTGGGTGGGTCCCGGCAGTGTGCAATCGAGCTTGTGCGGGTGGCGGGGCGGCCCTTGGTGAATGGCGAGCTTGGTGGCTCAACGCAAAGTCGGGCTGGCCCGCGCCCGGGGTGATGCTCTGTTCGGTTGTCGGTGCTGCTCAGGCGGCGATAGCGGACCGTTCGCGGCGGGTGTCGGGGGCGGCGAGGGTGGGCTGGAACGGCTGCCGGCGGGTGATGATGGCGTGCAGCCAGCGCAGCAGGGCCGCGGCGCACGCGGCGCGGGCCTGGTTAGGGACGAGCTGATCGTGGTCGCGGCGGGTCAGGTGGGTGTATTTGGCGTGCAGGACAGGGTTGTGGGGCAGGGCACCCCAGACGGCGCGCCAGGCGGCCAGCCGTAGTCCGGGCCGGCCACGCCGACTGATCCGGGTCTGGCCGCGGAAGGCGGCCGAGGTGTTCTCGGCCGGGCTGAGCCCGGCGTGTTTGACCACGCTCCGCGCCGAGGCGAACCGGGCCAGGTCACCGGTCTCGGCCAGGATCACCGCGACGCCGACCGCCGACACTCCGGGGATCGAGGACACCAGAGCGGTCAAGCCGGCCGCGTCGAGCACGCCGGTCATCCGCTGTTCGGTATCGGCCAGCGACCGCGCCAGATCCTGCCAGTCCCGCAAGAGGAACCCGACTCGTTCCAGACCGCCGGGCCGCTGCGCATGGACCCCGGCCGGATCGGTGAACGCCTGCATCACCTTCGCGACGATCGGGTGCGACAGCCGCCGCACCCCGATCCCGGCCAGCCGCACACGGACAGCGGCGGTGAACTCGTCGCGGCTGCGCCCTGCCAGCCGGGCCGGATCACCGTCGCAGTCAGCGATGGCCGCGGCCAGACAGGCCAGCCAGGTCGTCGACCGTAACGGCTGCGCCGCGCAGCCCAGCACCGCCGGCCAGCAACATGACAACAGATCGGTGATCTGCTGCTTGATCGCGCCGATCTCGGTGACCAGCCGCTGCCGCCGCACCCCCAGATGCCGCAGCCGGGCCCACTCGGCCTCAGCCCGTTCCGGCAGATAACACTCCAGCCTGGCCACGAGTTTCCCGATCAGCACCGCGTCTTTGTGATCAGTCTTGTCGCGGGTGTAGTCATCGGCCTCCCGAGCCAGATGGACCCGCAACGACTGCACACACACGAACCCCATCCCCGCGTCGTCCGCGAGCTGCATCACCGCCCGCCACCGATGCCCAGTCGGCTCACACCCGAGCACCACCCCGGCGAACCCGCTACGGGCGGCCCGACCGGCCGCCCACTCCAGCAACCGGCCCAACCCATGCGCTTTCACCAGCACCGTCCGCCGGCCCAAAACCCGCCCATCATGATCAAGTACCACCGCGACCTGCTTGTCCTCACCCAAATCGATCGCCAGGACCGCCCGATCCGCGGTCACCACCCGCCGCAACCCCTCAATCCCGGGCATTACGCCGACGATCTCCCCGGGTCAACCCACTACGCTGAACCACGAACGTCCTCCTCGATGGGTACTGGGACACCAAGCCCGCACATCCCACCAGGGAGGACGTTCCTGATCTCAACCCCCAAATCCTTCGAGGTCTTCCTACGCACGTCGCAGGGAGGCGGCCGCGGAAGCGAAGCGTGCGGCCGCCGGACCGG
>NZ_JBFBAA010000042.1:0-76400 GCF_040682035.1 Actinoplanes sp. NPDC051470 | reverse complement strand
CAGCCGAGGCCTGAGCATCCCTACCGATCACCTCGACCAAGCCTGGCCGGGCTGCGGTCGTACACCAAATTCTCCATAAGTAGCCGAGGCCGGGCGCGCAACTCCAAGGCCGTGACCGGCCAGAACAGAGCCGCCCACCCTTCATTCTGCGTAAGTGGTCACCCTCAACCCCACCGACGCCCGTGGCCGCAGAAAGGGCGAGCGGCCCCCCGCGGCCGGCATGGCTACCTGCCTTGACCCGCGGCCGGGCGTGACCGGCGGCAGAGGGGGTGAGCGGGCACCCCGCCGGCCTGGCTACCTGCCTTGACCCGCGGCCGGGCGTGACCGGCGGCAGAGGGGGTGAGCGGGCACCCCGCCGGCCTGGCGCAACCAGCAGCCGAAGGATCGACCAGGCAGCTCAGCGGCCTCGACCCACCACGACCGGCAGGTGACCGAAGCCCCTTTGCTCTGAGCGCGTATAGGCAACACCCGGGGCCGATGCGCTCAGGCCGAACGTCCAGCGGCCTCGGTCAGGGCGTCCCGGAGGAGCGCCAGATCCGTGGCGAGCGCCCGCCCGCTGGTCAGCCGCAACACCGGTCCGAGCAACGGATTGCGCAACGTCAGCTCGATGGTGTGGTCGATCCGCGTACCGGATGGTGTCGGGGTGAGCTGGAACGTCAGGTCGGCGCGCCGGAACATCGGTGAGGAGAGCAGGGTGAAGGTCAATGATCGCCCGGGGTGGTAGGCGGTGACCCGGAAGTCTTGGCGCTTGCCGGACGGCGAGACCGTGGTGGCTTCCCAGCCGACACCCACCGGAGCTGTCGTGCGGGGGATGACCTCGGCGATGCTCCGGTCCCATCGGGGCGTGCTGTCGACCGGGTCGCTGAGGAAGGCCCAGACCTGGTCGACGGGTTGCCCGACGACCGTTGACGCGTGAAGCCGCATGCCATCGAACGGTAGGCGGGGCCGGCTACTCCACCTCGCGGAGGCGGCCCGTCTCGACCTCGTAGACGAAGCCGCGCACCGAGTCTTTCACCGGGATGAACGGGTCGTCGAGGATGCGGCGGATCGACTGGCGGACGTCTTCGTCGAGGTCGGCGAAGGCTTCGGCGGCCCAGCTGGGCTTGATGCCGACGTCGGCCTGGATGGCGGCCTTGAACTCGTCGTCGGTGAAGGTCAGCATGCCGCAGCCGGTGTGGTGGATCAGGATGATCTCGGTGGTGCCGAGGAGGCGCTGGCTGATCGCGAGGCTGCGCAGCTCGTCGGCGGTGATCACCCCGCCGGCGTTGCGGATGACGTGGGCGTCGCCCTCGGTCAGGCCGAGCAGGCCGTAGGGGTTGAGCCGCGCGTCCATGCACGCGACCACGGCGACGTGCTTGGCGGGCGGCAGCGGCAGGTCGCCCTTGTCGAAGGAGGCCGCGTAGCGCTCGGCGTTGGCCAGGAGGTCGTCGGTCACAGTCATGGCTGGGGCCTACCTACCCGATAGGAGTTAGGGATAGCGCTGGCTGCGATGACAAAGGTCAGGTGAACGAACGGTCAGCGCAGCCGGCGGGTCATCATCAGGCAGAGGTCGTCGTCCACCCGCACCTGGTCACCGGGGCTGCAGATGGCGCCGCCGTAGGTGACGCCGCGCCCGTCCGGGCGGTAGCCGCGCTTCAGGTACATCAGGTGGGCCGGGCCGTAGTCGGCGTACAGGCCGACCCCGATGCCGGCGATCGGGCTGCGCGTCGCCTCGTGTTCCTCGGCCAGGTCCATCAGGGCTGTGGCGAGGCCCTGGCGGCGGAGGTGCGGGAGGACGTTGAGGTCCTGGATCTCGGGGATGCCCTGTGAGCGGAACGGCGCGTATTCCGTTACCCACTTGACCGTCAGGTAGCCGGCGAACTCCCCGCCGCCGGTGCGCGCGACCAGGATCACCCGGTCGCCCGCCGCCTGCTCATCCAGATAACGCTCGTACTGCGTGCGGTCCTTGCCGGGCCAGCCGAGCACCGTGAACGCCGCCACGATCTCGTCGATGTCGCCCGAAGTCAGCTGTCCGATCGGCATGGGCCGGATCCTGCCCTAGGGTCGGCCCCGTGGCATCTGATATCTGGGCGGGCGGGGACGCGTACGAGGCGTACGTCGGGCGATGGAGCCGGGTCGTGGCGGCTGAGTTCGTCCGTGGCCTGGCCGGGGAGCGCTGGCTCGACGTCGGCTGCGGCACGGGCGCGTTGAGCGCGGCGGTCAGCGACGGCTGGGTGGTGGGTGCGGACCGTTCCGAGGCTTTCGTACGGAGAAATCCGCGCCGGACGGTCGTCAGCGACGGCATCGCGCTGCCCTTCCGGAACGGCACGTTCGACGTGGTGATCAGCGGCCTCGCCCTGAACTTCATGCCCGACCCGGTCCAGGGTGTCCGGGAGATGGCCCGCGTGGCCGACGGCGTGGTCGCCGCCTACGTGTGGGACTACGCCGAGGGCATGCAGCTGATGCGCCACTTCTGGGATGCCGTCGACGACCCCGGCCAGGACGAGGCCGCCCGCTTCCCGATCTGCCACCCCGACGCCCTGGCCGAGGCCTGGCGGGCCGCCGGACTCGAGGACGTGACCACCGGGCGGATCGAGATCCCGACCGTCTTCGCCGACTTCGACGACTACTGGCGCCCGTTCCTCGGCGGCGCCGGCGCGGCACCCGGCTACCTGCTCTCCCTGCCGCCCGAGAAGCAGACTGAGCTGCGCGAACGCGTCCGAAGCGGGCTGCCCGAGGGTGAGATCCGGCTGACCGCGAGGGCGTGGACGGTACGAGGCCGGAAAAAAGTTTGAGGTCCCGTGTCGAAATCCCGGCGGCCCGTTCGAGCTACCTGGTGACGAAGGGAGTTCGACACATGGTGGTCGCCGGGATCCTCGCCGGACCGTTGTATGTGATCGTGTCGCTGATCGAGATCGTGAGCCGGGACGGCTTCGACCCGCGGCGGCACGCCTGGAGCCAGCTCGCCAACGGCGACTGGGGCTGGATCCACAGCACGAATCTGATCGTGTCGGGCCTGCTGATCGTCCTGGCCGGCTACGCGTGGAAGAACCGGGCCGGCCTCTTCCTGGCGCTCTACGGCCTGGGCATGGTCGTCGCTGGGTTCTTCACGGCCGACGCCGGCCGCGGCTTCCCCGCCGGCGCTCCGGAGACGGTGCCGCTGAGCACCCACGGCCTGATCCACTTCGCGGCCGGCGGCGTCGGGTTCGTCGGCCTGATCATTGCCTGCTTCCTGATGCGGAGCCGGCTGGTCGGCACGCTGTTCGCGCTGGCCTACGTCGCGCTCATCGCGGGTGGTGGCGCGGCCTGGAGCCTCCTGACCTTCACCGCCGCGGTGATCATGGTCAGCGTCTGGATCACCGCCACGTCCTTGCGACTCACCAAGAGCGGAAGAAGCGACTCACCAAGAACCGGAAGAAAGAGGTAGTCCGATGAGGTTCCTGACCCTGCTCCGCGCCGCCCAGCCCGAGGGCGCACCGTCGCCCGAGCTGATGGCCGCCATCATGAAGCTCGGCGAGGAGGCCACCGCGTCCGGCGCCCTGCTCGACACGGCCGGCCTGGCCCCGTCCGCGGCGGGCGCCAAGGTCACGCTCCAGGGCGGCGACCTGACCGTCACCGACGGCCCGTTCGCCGAGGCGAAAGAGGTGATCAGCTACGCGATCTACGATGTCGGCAGCCGGGACGAGGCGGTCGAGTGGGCCTCCCGGTTCGTGAAGCTGCACCGGGACATGTGGCCGGGCTGGGAGGGCGAGGTGGACGTGCTGAAGGTCTTCGGTCCGGAGGACTTCCCCCAGTAGTGCAGGCCGTCGAAGCGATCTGGCGGATCGAGTCGGCCCGGTTGATCGCCGGGCTGGCTCGGTTCGTGCGCGACGTGGGGCTGGCCGAAGATCTGGCTCAGGACGCGCTGGTGGCCGCCCTCGAACAGTGGCCGCGGGACGGGGTGCCGGATGCGCCCGGGCCGTGGCTGATGGCGGTGGCCAAGCGTAAGGCCATCGACGCGTTGCGCCGCCGGGACTCGTACGCCCAGAAATTGATCTTGATCCACCGAGAAGCCGAGCCGCCGGTGGACGACTGGGACGACGCGATCGCCGACCACCTGGGTGACGACCTGCTCCGGCTGATCTTCACCGCCGCCCACCCGGCCCTCACCCCGGACGCGCAGAAGGCCCTGATCCTGCGCATGCTGTGCGGCCTGAGCACCCCGGAGATCGCCCGCGCGTTCCTGGTTCCGGAGGCCACGGTGGCCCAGCGGATCGTCCGGGCCAAGCGGAGCCTGACGGATGTGCGGTTCGAGATGCCGACCCGGGCGGAGACGGCCGCGCGGACCCGGCAGGTCCAGCAGGTGGTCTACCTCATCTTCAACGAGGGGTACGCGGCCACGGCCGGCGAGGACTGGGCGCGGCCGACGCTGTGCCACGGGGCGATGCGCCTCGGCCGCCTGCTCGCGTCGCTGCTGCCGGACGACGCCGAGACACATGGGCTGCTGGCCCTGATGGAGCTGCAGGCGTCGCGGCTGGCCGCCCGCCAGGACGCCGACGGTGAACCGGTGCCGCTGCTGGAGCAGGAGCGCCACCGCTGGGACCGGGCGCTGATCCGGCACGGGCTGGACGCGCTGGACCGGGCCGAGGCGCTGGGCGGTGGCCCGTACACGCTGCAGGCCATGATCGCCGCCTGCCATGCGCGCGCGATCCACGCCGAGGCGACCGACTGGCCGCGGATCTCCGCCCTCTACGAGGTGCTCGCGCACGTGCAGCCCGGCCCGGTGGTGCGGCTCAACCAGGCGGTCGCGCTCGGCTTCGCCGGCGACCCGTCGCGCGGCCTCAGGATCGTCGACGAGCTGGGCGACAAGCTGCCGGGTTACCCCCACCTACATGGGGTACGCGCGGAGCTGCTCGATCGCCTCGGTCGCGGCGACGAGGCCCGCGCCGAGCTCGACCGCGCCGCGTCGATGTCGCGGAATGTCGCCGAGCAGCGGCTCTTCCGCCGCCGGGCCGACCGCATCAAGCCCGGAAGGTAGGTCCAGTTCCACATTCGCCGCGCATCGATCGCCTCGGAAGCGAATTTGAAACCAGACCTAGGGCATGCTGTCCGCATGTCTCACCGCGTAGTCATCGTCGGCGCCGGCTTCGGCGGTCTGTTCGCCGCCAAGTCGCTGCGCCGGGCCGACGTCGAGATCACGCTGATCAACGGCACCGCCTACCACCTGTTCCAGCCCCTGCTCTACCAGGTGGCGACCGGCATCCTGTCCGAGGGGGAGATCGCGCCGCCGATCCGCGAGATCCTCCGGCGGCAGGACAACGTCGACGTGCGGCTGGGCTGGGTGGCCTCGATCGACCCGGCGGCGAAGAAGGTCCAGGTCGAGGCGCCGGGTGTCGACTACGAGGTGGAGTACGACACGCTGATCGTCGCCGCCGGCGCGTCCCAGTCGTACTTCGGCAACGACGGGTTCGCCGACCACGCGCCCGGCATGAAGAGCATCGACGACGCGCTCGAGCTGCGCGCCCGCATCTTCGGCGCCTTCGAGCTGGCCGATCTGCAGACCGACCCCGAGGCGATCGACCGCTGGCTGACCTTCGTGGTGGTCGGCGCCGGCCCGACCGGCGTCGAGATGGCCGGCCAGATCGCCGAGCTGGCCCACCGCACGCTGCCCGGCCAGTACAAGCACATCGACCCGCGCAAGGCCCGGGTGATCCTGATCGACGCGGTCGACCGGGTGCTGCCGTCGTTCGGCGACCAGCTCTCCACCCGGGCGCTCCAGCAGCTGCACCTGATGGGCGTCGAGGCCGAGCTGAAGACCAAGGTGGTCGGCGTGGACGCCACCGGCATCGAGGTGGAGACCGAGCGCGGGCACGAGCGCATCGAGTCGATGACCAAGATGTGGGCGGCCGGCGTGGCCGCGCCGCCGCTGGCCCGGCAGCTCGCCGAGGCGACCGGCGCCCCCGCCGACCGGGCCGGCCGCATCCAGGTCAACCCCGACCTGACCGTGCCCGGTCACCCGGAGATCTTCGCGGTCGGCGACATGGCCTCCCTCGACCAGCTCCCCGGCGTGGCCCAGGTGGCGATCCAGGGCGGCAGGTACGCGGCCGGCCTGATCAAGCGCCGGCTGGCCGGTCAGCCGGCGGCCGGCCCGTTCCGCTACTTCGACAAGGGCAGCATGGCCACGATCAGCCGCTTCCACGCCGTGGCCAGCGTGGGCCGGCTGCGTTTCTCGGGCTTCCTGGGCTGGCTGATGTGGCTGGCGGTGCACCTGCTCTACCTGGTCGGCTTCAAGAACCGGGTGACGGCCGTGCTGCACTGGGCGGTCAGTTTCCTGGGCCGGGGGCGCTCCGAGCGGGTGTCCACGTTCCAGCAGGCGTTCGCCCGCGCCGCCGTCCGCGAGTACGGCGATCCGTTCCAGCGACAACGGTCACGCAGCGCGTAACCGGTCATGACGCTACGCGGTGTGACCAATTGACCGATGCGGGCGTATTCACCTTTGCCTAGCGTGTCGACCATGGGCGGGACTCCTACGAATCCAGGCCGTCCCGCCGATATTCCGGACATGGTCCTAGACGCGCGGGCGCCGGTTCGCCATGTCGTGGCGACGGCTGCTCTCGTGCTGGCCGGGTCCGTCTGGTACGTGCTGTTCCGGCTCGACCTGGTCGGACCGGCCTGGCCGGTCTACTGGCTGCTGCCGCTCAGCGGCACGATCGCGGTCTACGGCATGGTCCGGCTGGTCCAGGTGATGCCCCTGGTGCCCGAGGTGCGCCGGTTCTGGGGCCGGGTGGCGATCGCCGGCGCCTCGATCGCCACCGGCTACACGCTGCTGGCCCTCGATGTGACCCGCAACTCGGTCGGCAACCGGCCGCCGCCGATCGGCCCGGTCGCCGCCAGCTTCATCGCGCTCGGCTTCGGCATGGCCATCTGGGCCGTCGCCGCGGTGCCGATGGGCCGGCCGCGGGGCTCCCAGTGGCGCCTGCTGCTCGACCGGTCCATCGCGTTCTTCGGCCTGGCCGTGCTCCTCTGGCACTTCTGCGTGGCACCGATGCTGGCCGCCCCCGACCCGTGGAGCGACGCCGGCATCGCCCTGGTCGGGCTGGCCTGCCTGCTCGCCATGGGTGGCGTGGCCAAGGTCTCGTACGTGGCCGGCGGCCCGGTCGACCGCACCGCCGTACGCCTGATCGCCTCGATCGGCCTGACCGCCGCCGTCCTGGCCGTGATCGCGGTGAACCTGGGCTGGGACGGCGACGTGCCCGGCCAGGCCATCGTGCTCCCCGTCGCGCCGCTGCTGGCCGCGCTGGCCACCCGCTCGCAGTGGCAGGCGGCGCTCACCCCGCCGACCGGCCCGGAACGCCCGGCCGGCTCCATGCTGCCGTACCTCGCGGTGATCTCGGTGGCGACCACCATGGTCGCGGTCGCGGCCGGCGGCATGAGCTGGACCGACCGCGCCGCGATGCTGCTCTGCGTGCTGGTCGGCGTGCTGGTCACCACCCGCCTGGGGGTCGGCTTCCGGGACAACGCCCGGCTGCTGGCCGAGCGGCAGCAGTCCGAGCTGCAACTGCAGCACGAGGTCACCCACGACGGCCTGACCGGGCTGGCCAACCGGGCCCTGTACCGCGACCGGCTCGCCGCCGACCTGCGGTCCCACGACGCGGTGTCGGCGCTGATCATCGACCTGGACGACTTCAAGACGGTGAACGACTCGCTCGGTCACGCGGTCGGCGACCGGCTGCTGGTGTCGGTGGCCGAGGCGCTGCGCTCCGCGGTGGGCGCCGACGGGCTGCCGGCCCGGCTCGGCGGCGACGAGTTCGCGGTGCTGATCAGCGAGCGCCCCGAGCTGGGCACGCACGTGGCGCAGCGGGTGCTCGACGCGCTCAGCCGCCCGCTCGGCCCGGACCGGCTGCTCGTGCAGGCCAGCATCGGCGTGTCCACCGCCGAGAAGGGCACCAGCCTGGACACCGTGCTGCGGCAGGCCGACGTCGCGATGTACGCGGCCAAGCAGCGTGGCAAGGCCGGCTACGTGGTGTACACGCCGGGCATGGAGAAGCCGGTGCTCACCCACATCCAGCTCGGCGGCGAGCTGCGCCGGGCCCTGGACGAGGGCGAGTTCCGGGTCTACTACCAGCCGGTGATGCGGCTGGCCGACAACACCATCATCGGCATGGAGGCGCTGGTCCGCTGGCAGCACCCGACCCGCGGGCTGGTCCCGCCGATCGAGTTCATCCCGGCCGCCGAGCGCACCGGGCTGATCGTGCCGCTGGGCCGCTGGGTGCTGCGGGAGAGCTGCCGCCAGCTCGCGGCCTGGCTGAGCGAGTTCGGCCCGGACGCCATCCAGAAGCTCGGCCCGAACGTGTCGGCGCGGCAGCTGCACGACCCGGACTTCGTCGCCGACGTGCGCGAGGCGCTGGCCGAGAGCGGGCTGCCGGCCGAGCGGCTGGTGCTGGAGCTGACCGAGTCCGAGGTGCTGCGGGGCCGCCAGGTGCTGCGGTCCTTGCACGAGTTGCACGCCATGGGCGTACGCCTGGCGCTGGACGATTTCGGCACCGGCGAGTCGTCACTCAGCCTGCTGCGGGCGTTCCCGGCGTCCATCGTGAAGCTGGACAAGTCCTTCGTCGACGGCATCGAGATCGAGGACGGCGACCCGGCGGCGGCCGACGCCCGGCAGGCGGTGGCCCGCGCGGTCAGCCAGCTGGCCGGGGCGCTGCGGCTGGACACGGTGGCCGAGGGCATCGAGAACGCCGGGCAGGTGGCCAAGCTGCGCGAGCTCGGCTACACCCTGGGCCAGGGCTACCACCTGGCCAAGCCGATGCCGCCGGAGCAGATCCGGAAGCTGCTGCGCGCCCAGGCTCAGCGAACAGTCGGAGTGGCTCGCTAGGCCGTGTCCTGCCGATCAACCGGGGCTGCGGCGGGGCCCAGAGCGCGCCTGACGGCACCCGCGGCGCGCCCTCATCCAACACCAGGATGAGGGTGGGTCGCGGGCGACGCCAGCCACACTCTGAACCGCGCCTCGCTCTCGGCTGATCGGCAGGACACGCCCTAAACTGCCGCCATGGAGGCGGATGCGCTCACCGCGTGGCTCGAACAGCTGATCTTCGCCGACCTGACCACCGACGAGCTGACCGCGCGGGTGATCGACAGCGTGGCCGAGTGGGGCGCCGGGCAGGGCTGGCGGGTCTACCGCCGCGCCCCGAGCGTGCTGACCCTCCCGCCGCCGCTCGAGCGGCAGCATTCGGTGGTCGACGTCGCGTTCGCCCGCACCGACGGCCCGCCGCTGGTCGTCGAGGTCGACCACACCGATCGCACGCGTACGGTCGACAAGCTGCTCGCCGAGGCTCAGGCCGGCCGCATCGCGATCTGGGTCCGGTGGGGGAGCGGCCCGTTCAAGGCGCCGCCGATGCCGGTCCAGATGGCCACCCTGACCGTGACCCGCCGTTCGGGTCGCCGGTTCGCCCGCGCGCATGATCTGATACCTCCGGCGCACGGCGCCGGCATCACCGAGGCACAGGAGATCACCATGCCGTTCGGGGAGACTTCATGACCGAATCCTCGACGCGCCTCGCCTGGCGCGTCACCGAGCCCCTGCACGCGATGATCTACTTCGCGCCCGAGGGGTTCCGCCGCTTCGCCGACCTGGGCCTGAGCGCGATGGAGGGCTACTTCGCGGCCCGTGGTGGTGTGTTCGGCGTGACCGGCCCCGGCCCGGTGATCGCCACCTTCTACAACTTCAACCCGGCGCTGGTGCGGTCGGCGCTGCCCGCGGCCTGGGAGCGCACCACCCCGGCGGCGGCGCTGGACGCGCAGTTGTCGGCCGCCGACGAGGCGCTGCGGCGTGGCCTCGGCGCGGTCGACACTCCGGAGATCGTCGAGGCCGCCGGTCTCGCCCGGCGGGCGGCCGAATCGGCGGCGGCCTTCCCGCAGGGCCGGCCCCTGTTCGCCGCGCACGCCGCTCTGCCCTGGCCCGCCGAGCCCCACCTGCAGCTCTTCCGGGCGCAGGGCGTGTTGCGCGAGTTCCGGGGCGACGGGCACGTGAGCGCGCTGCTCCAGGCCGGCGTCACCGGCGTCGAGGCGAACGTGCTCCAGGTCGCGGCGGGCCGCTCGCCGCGCGAGTTTCTCCAGGTCACGCGCGGCTGGAGCGACGACGAGTGGGGCGCGGCGACAGACGCGCTGCGTACCCGCGGATGGGTTTCCGACGAGGGGCTCACCGACGCCGGAAAGGCCCAGGTCGAGGAGCTCGAGGCGATCACCGACCGGCTGGCCGAGCCGGGCTGGGCGGTGCTGGGCGAGGAGGGCCGGCTGCGGCTGGCCGAGCTGACCCGGCCGCTGAGCCGCACGATCGTCAAGGCGGGCCTGCTCGACCCGATGAACCTGGTCAAAGCGGCGCAAAAACCCGCCGGCCCGTAGCACTCTGGAGGGATGGAGGCCCCGCCGAAGCCGCATCCCGCCGAGTGGTGGGCGCAGTTCCCGGAGGCTTCCGAGCGGTTCGACGACGCGCTCCTGGTCGACGGGCTCGGCGACCTGCTGGTCCGCCGGATCGCCGCGCCGCTGCTGCGGCAGGAGGCCCGGCTGGCCACCGACGTGGTGGTGCGCTGGCTGAACAAGCGGCAGAGCCAGGAACTGGAGGCGTGGGCGCACGCGGCGGCGGCCCGGCTCGCCGACACCGTGCGCCGGTTCAACGAGAGCGCGACCAGCACCGCCTCCACCGAGGAGGCCGAGGTGCTCAGCCTGGCCCTGAAGGGTGACTACGCCGAGGCGGCGGCGGCGGCCGAGCCGATGATCGGCTTCATGCCGCTGCTCCGGCTGTTCGTCACGTCGCTGCGGCTGGAGTACTTCGACATCCCGCTGACCCTGCGGCTGCTCGACGCCGGCCAGCACCCCGAGCAGGCGATCCGGTCCGGCTTCCTGATCGGCAAGTACGGCTGGTGGCCGGCCTGGCTGCTCAAGGTGGTCACCGAGCGGGCGCTGGCCGGGACGCTGGACCCGTACACGATCCGGGCGCTCGACCAGTGTGCGTACGCGGAGCTGAGTCCCTTCCAGGCGCGGCTGGCCCGCCGCCTGCTGGACGGCGAGGCCGAGTTGATCTCCACCGCCGCGCAGCGTCTCGAAGGTTTAGGCGAGAAGAACGCCGCTGAGCGGCTACGGGACGGCGATCTGGAGACCGTGGCCCTGGCCGCGCGTCTGGTCCCGCTGTAGAACATCCGCCGTCCTCAGCCCCGCCACCACCCTTAACGGGACTAAACCCGATTTCTTCTGCTTACCGGGACTTAACTTTTGCACGATCTGACGAATCTTTATCTCGTAACCCCTTTAACTTCCCGGTAACGTCCCCATTGCACATCGTCGATCTACCCCGTGCATGTCCACATCCGACCGGGGAGGCCTCCTCCATGCCTGTAAGCCGCAGAAACCTATTGGGCGCAGCCGCCGCCGGCGCTGCCGCGCTCGGAACGTCCTCAGTGCTCTCCTCGCCCGCCCAGGCGACAGCGGGCTCCAGCGGCCGTGTGCCGCGCGACCACATCAGCGTGCAGCTCTACACGCTGCGCGATCAGCTCAACATCGACCTCGAGGCGAGCCTGGAGGAGCTTGCCGAGATCGGGTACACCCGCGTCGAGCACGCCGGGTTCGTCGGCCGCACCGCCGCCCAGTTCAAGGCCGCCCTCGACGCCGCCGGTCTCCGCGCCACCTCCGGCCACGTCGGCATCCCGCAGCCGTGGAACGCCGACACCTGGAAGCGCGCGCTCGACGACGCCGCGATCGTCGGCAACAAGTTCATCGTCCACCCGTTCTTCGGGCTGGGCGCGAACGGTCCGATCCGGGACGCGAAGGTCTACCGCGCCTTCGCCGCCGACCTGAACAAGGCCGGCGAGCTGGCCCGCCGGGCCGGGCTCAGCTTCGGCTACCACAACCACCACCTCGAGTTCGTCCGCCAGGACGGCACCGACCGCACCGGCTTCGACATCCTCACCAGCCAGACCGACCCGCGGTACGTGCACCTCGAGGTGGACCTGTACTGGGCCTGGCGCGGCGCGCACGACCCGGTCGACCTGATCCACCAGAACCGGGGCCGGATCCGCCAGGTGCACGTCAAGGACCTCAAGGTCGACACCAGCAACTTCACCAGCGCGCCGTTCGAGGACGCGGGCGCCGGGGTGATCGACTTCGGACGGATCTTCAAGCTCGCCCGCGAGGCCGGCCTGACCGAGTACATCGTGGAGCGCGACGACGCGGGCACCCCGCCGCGTACACCGGAACAAGCCTTGGACACCGCCCGCGTGGGCTACGACTTCCTCAAGGGACTCAGGTTCTGATGATTCGGAAACTTCTCGCCACCACCGCCGCGGCGACGCTGATCGCCGCCACGTTCGCGGCGCCGGCCTCGGCCGCCGCGCCGCCGGACTCCGACTTCCAGAAGGTCACGCTCGACGACTTCCCGGGCGAGCCGATCGCCCTGGCCGTCCTGCCGGACAAGCGGGTGCTGCACACCGCCCGCAACGGCGACGTGCGCATCTACGAGCCGCGCACCGGCCGCAACGTGCTGGCCGCCCACATCCCGGTGTACCTGCACGACGAAGAGGGTGTGCAGGGCGTCGCGATCGACGCCGACTTCGCCAGCAACCGCTGGGTCTACATCTACTACTCGCCGGTGCTCGACACCCCGACCGACAACCCGGACACTCCCGGGGTCAACGAGGGCGACGCGCCGGAGACCGGCACCCCGGCCGACTTCGCGCGGTTCGACGGCCACCTCCAGCTGTCCCGGTTCAAGCTCAAGGGCAACACCCTCGACCTGGCCACCGAGCAGCAGATCCTCCAGGTCAACACCAGCCGCGGCATCTGCTGCCACGTCGGCGGCAAGATCGACTTCGACAGCAAGGGCAACCTGTACCTGTCCACCGGCGACGACTCGAACCCGTTCGCCTCGAACGGCTACACGCCGATCGACGAGCGGGCGAACCGCAACCCGGCGTTCGACGCCCAGCGCTCCTCGGCCAACACCAACGACCTGCGCGGCAAGGTTCTGCGCATCAAGGTGAAGCCGAACGGCACCTACTCGATCCCGAAGGGCAACCTCTTCGAGCCGGGCACCCCGAAGACCCGCCCCGAGATCTACGCGATGGGCTTCCGGAACCCCTTCCGGTTCACCGTCGACCCCAACACCGATGTGGTGTACGTCGGTGACTACTCGCCGGACGCCAACACGCCCAACCCGTCGCGTGGCCCGGACGGTCGCGGGCGCTGGATGGCCGTCGACAAGCCGGCCAACTACGGGTGGCCGTACTGCGTCGAGCCCGACCTGCCGTACGTCGACTACAACTTCGCCACCGGGCAGTCGGGCCAGCCGTTCAACTGCGCCCAGCCGGTGAACGACTCGCCGCACAACACCGGCCTGCGCAACCTGCCGACGGTCGAGAAGGCCGAGATCATCTACGGGTACGGCCCCAACGCCCAATGGCCCGAGCTGGGCACCGGCGGCATCGGCCCGATGGGCGGCCCGGCGTACGACTACGACCGGACCAACCGCTCCGAGACGGCGTGGCCGGCCGAGTTCGACGGCAAGCCGCTCTTCGCCGAGTGGACCCGCGACTACGTCAAGGCGTTCACGCTGGACAACCGCAACCAGGTCACCAAGATCGAGTCGGTGCTGCCGTCGGTCATCTTCGACAACCCGATGGACCTCGAGTTCGGCCCCGACGGCGCGCTCTACGTCCTCGAGTACGGCGACGGCTACTTCGCCGAGAACCCCGAGGCGCAGCTGGCCCGCATCGACTACGCGCCGGCCAACAAGACCCCGATCGTGAAGATCAACGCGGAACCGACCGTCGGCTCGGCCCCCTTCACGGTGGCGTTCTCCAGCGCCGGCACGTACGACCCCGACGGCGACGACCTCAAGTACGCGTGGGACTTCAACGCGGACGGCACGGTCGACTCCCGCAAGGCGTACCCGTCGTACACGTACACGCAGAACGGTGACTACCGCGCCGTCCTGAAGGTCACCGACTCGACCGGCCGCTCGGCCTCCGCGGAGTTCCGGCTCCACGTCGGCCCGGTCGCCCCCTCCGTCGAGCTGGTCACCGACCCGGCCGAGGGCGAGCCCTTCGCGTTCGGCGACGTGGTGAACTACCAGGTCAACGTCACCGACGACGCCACCGTCAACTGCGCGAACGTCACGGTCACCTACATCCTCGGCCACGACCAGCACGGCCACCCGCTGTCCACCTCGGCCGGCTGCAGTGGCTCCATCACCACGTTCATCCCCGCCGGTCACGAGGGGGCGGACAACCTGACCGCCGTCTTCGTGGCCGAGTACACTGACGCGGACGGCTCCACCGGTTCCGCCCAGGTCGTGCTCACGCCTTCCGAGTAACGCTTTCACCGCACGAAACGTGGGCCGGGTGCGCGAACACCCGGCCCACGTCGCATCTTCACCAGGGCGCGTAGGACCAGCCCATCGGGTTCTGGAAGTACGAGATCGGCACGATGCCGATGCGGCCGCCCGCGCTGGTCGAGTAGACCTTGCCGGCGCCCAGGCTGATCGCCACGTGGCCGGCCGCGCTGGTGTTGTAGAAGACCAGGCTGCCGCGCGGGGCGTCGGAGTACGGCTGCTGCAGCGGCCGTGCGTTGGCGTTGGCACGGGCCGTCGCGAACCGTCCGCTCGTGCCGAACGCGTTCTCGACGGCCAGTTCGCACTTGCCCTCGTAATTGGTGCGCCCGCTGTTGTTGTAGAACCACTGAATGGCGCGCTCACCCGATCCCATGCTGGCCCAGACCGCGCTGCCGCCGTACATGACGAGATTGCCGTCGTCCTGCATCACGAGCCGATTCCCGCCGCGCCGCTGAGTGTTCGTGGTGAAGATGACGCCCGAGTCCGAGTAGATGACCAGATTGCCGTCGGACTGCATGACCAGCCGGGGGTTGTTGCCGCGGGTGTTGCTCGACCAGAGGGCCCCGTTCGGCCCGTAGACGACGAAGTTGCCGTCGCTCTGCATGCGGGCCTGATAGCGGCGGTTGCCCGAGATCAGGCTCTGATTCTGGGCGCCGGCCAGCGCCTCGTTCGAGCCGCCCCACAGCGTGTCGCTGCCCGCACCGGCCTGCGCCGGCGCACCGGCGGCAACGGCGCCGACACTGAAGGCGAGAACCGCGCCACTGATAGCGAGCAGCCGGCGGAGACCTCGGAAAGCGTTACGGTCGGTGACGATCACCTTCCGCGGGAAGCCCCCGAGGCCCTCGCCGACGCCGTGCTGACCGTGCGGGCCTGGCTCTGACCGATGAGTTGCGGCGGCGCCGCCGGTCCTACTCACATGGCGGATTCCGCAATTGCCCTCACGGTCGGCGCGACGGTCCGGCGAGCGGACATCCCCGGCCTGTGTGCCGCGCTCGCCGCGCTGATGGACCGCGGAGATCGTGGTGTGGTGGTCTGCGACGTGTCCGCGGTGGGCCGGCCGACCGTGGTGACGGTCGAGGCCCTGGCCAGGCTCCGGCTGACCGCCCGCCGGCACGGCCGGCGCCTGATGCTCGATGGCGCCGGCCCGGAGCTGCGGGGGCTGCTGCGCCTGCTCGGGCTGGCCGGGGAGCTACCCGAGGTGGGCCGGGAGGCCGAAGAGCGGGAACAGCCGGGTGGTGTCGAGGAAGTTGTTGACCCCGGCGATCCGGCCGGCTGAGATCTCCAGCACGATCAGCGCCCACGGGTCGTGCCCGGCGCCGGTCCGGCTCGGCCGATATTGCCCGAACGCCGGCAGGCCGTTGGACACCACCGGCACCAGGCGGGAACCGCGGCAGCCACTACCCGTGCCGGCCATCCAGGCGGCGATGTCGTCCTGGCCGTGCAACCACAGCGGCAGCGGCGGCATCGACAGCTTCGCGTCGTCGTGCAGCAGCGTCGTCAGCGCGTCGAGGTCGTACGCCTCGAACGCCTTCACATAGCTGGCGAGCAGCGCCCGCTGGTCGCCATCGAGGGGGTCGTGCACGTCGGCGGTGATCTCGGCGGCGGCGATGGTGGCGCGGGCCCGCTGCAGGGCGCTGTTGACGCCGGCCACCGAGGTGTCGAGGAGCTCGGCCACCTCCTGCGCCGACCAGGCCAGCACCTCGCGCAGGATCAGCACCGCCCGTTGCCGGGGCGGAAGGTGCTGGAGGGCGGCGATGAACGCCAGCCGGATCGACTCCCGCCCGGCGACCACGTCGGCCGGGTCGGCCACCCCGGCCAGCACCCGGGCATCCGGCGCCGGGCCCACCCACATCTGTTCGGGGCGCGGTTCGCCCGGGTCGGTGGCCCGCCCGGACCCGGCCGGGCCGAGATCCATCGGGCGGACCCGCAGCTGGGCACTGGCCAGCATGGTCAGGCAGACGTTGGTCGCGATCCGGTACAGCCAGGACCGCAGCGCGGCCCGCCCCTCGAACCGGTCGAGACCCTTCCAGGCCCGGACCATCGTGTCCTGAACCGCGTCCTCGGCCTCGAAGGCCGAACCGAGCATCCGGTAACAGTGCCCGGTCAGCTCCGGCCGGTACGCCTCCAGCTGCGATTCCACCGTCATGTCGACCACGCGGAAAAACTTAGCGCGCGGCGATGAGTTTGCGGCGCCCGTTCGGTCTGTACTGGCATCAAGTCGATCGTGAGCAGCTAGGAGCCATCATGACCAGCACCGCATGGACCGCCGACAGCTTCGGCTCGGGCCGGTACGCCGACGTCAACGGCATCAACCTGTACTACGAGACGCACGGTGGGGGCAGCCCGCTGATCCTGCTGCACGGCGGTCTCGGCTCGGGTGAGATGTTCGCGGCGGTCCTGCCCGCACTGACCGCGCGCCACCGGGTCATCCTGGTCGACCTGCAGGGGCACGGCCGCACCGCCGACATCGACCGGCCGCTCGACCTCACGCTGATGGCCGACGACGTGGCCGCGCTCATCGACCACCTGGGCCTGGACCAGCCGGCCGTGGTCGGGTTCTCGCTCGGCGGCGGGGTGGCGTACCACGTCGCGATCCGGCACCCGGAGAAGGTGAGCCGGCTGGTGGCGGCGTCCGCGCACATCCGCCGCGACGCCACCTACCCGGAGATCCTCCAGCAGCAGGGCCAGGTGACCGCGGCGGCGGCCGAGTTCATGAAGGAGACCCCGATGTACGAGCTCTACCAGCGGGTCGCACCCCGCCCCGGGGACTTCCCGAAGGTGCTCGACAAGGCCGGCGAGTGGATGGCGCAGGACTTCGACTTCACCGAGGACGTCCGCGGCCTGCGCGTGCCGACCATGGTGGTCGCCGCCGACGCCGACATGGCGCCGCCGAGCCACTTCGTCGAGGTGTTCAAGCTGCTCGACGGCGGTCTGCGGGACGGTGGCTGGATGAACGAGGGCCGGCCCCAGGGCGGGCACGCGCTGGCGATCCTGCCCGGCCTGACCCACTACAACATCGTCGACTCGCCGCTGTTCGCCGCGGTGACCCTGGCCTTTCTCGAGCAGAAGAGCTGACCGCGAAGGGCCCGCCCCCGGTCACCGGGGCGGGCCGTCGCCGGTCGGATGTGGATGTGGACGTCCCCTGGTGATCCGGCGCCGGTTCACCAGGATCGCCAGGGCAGTGGCCACCGCCGCCCAGCCGAGCAGGATCGCCGGCATCGCCATCGCGGCCGGGCCGGCGTCGGCGATCACCGCCACGGCCAGCGGGTGACTGGACGGCGGCGCGGCCAGTCCCACCGTCAGGATGAACGTGGCGGGCTGGAACAGAACCGTCACCACAGCGGCCAGCCAGGCGCGCCGGCGAACCATCCGACCCATCGCCGCCCCGATGAGCGCCCAGAGCGGGAAGCACGCGAGGCTCGCCGCCAGGCACCAGAGCACCGTGGGGTCGGACAGCATGGTCGGGTCGGGCGCCACACTCGGGTACCCGTTGGTACGCATCGGACGCAGCCCGGCGACGATCGCCACCACCCCGACGCCGAGCCCGAGCACCGCACCGACCAGGGCCGCCCGGAGAGCCGTCGCGTGGCGGTACGCCCCCGAGCGGGCGACCAGCCAGGCCCCCGCGACCGCCGCGACCGTCTGCCCGACCCAGTGCCCGGCCGTGTAGACGTGCGCCGCCAGATCACGGTGATACTCCAGCCGTTCCGGATCCGACTGCGGATCGTAGTAGGCGAAATACTCCCCGATGCCGACACTCAGCGGAGTGGCCAACGCGGTCCACGCCACCAGCCCACCGACGACGACCACCACACCCCACCGCGGCATGCCGCCCATCGTGACACGGCACCCCAAACCACCCGATCGGATCCCGGCGCGGGGACTTCCCCTCCTGGAGATCGGCCCGGCACCCGCGCTTCGATCGTGGGACCGGATAGAAGTGGCCGCCTCCGCGGGTGCCCGCGGCTCGATGCTACGGTTCCGGCAGCGAGGTGCGGCGTCGGAACGCCTCGTCGCCGGCCAGATCCGGCCCCTGGCGCGTGATCGCTACGCGTCTGGAGTTCATCATGGCCCATCCCGCCGGTAAGCCGACCCTCGTCATGGGTGCCCGTGGAAGCGTCGGCCGGCACGTTCTTGACGAACTGATCGCCCGGGGTGTCGCGGTTCGCGCGTCCGCCCGTCGTCCGGAGCCGGGCCAGTTTCCCGAGGGCGTTGACGTGTACGCCGCCGATCTGACCGACCCGGCCAGTCTCGCCCCCGCGTTCGACGGCGTCGAGCAGGTGTTCCTCTACGCCAACCACCAGGGTGTCCAAGACGTCGTCAAGGCCGCGCAGTCGGCCGGCGTGCGCCGGATCGTGCTCATGTCCTCCGGCAGCGTCATCCACCCGACCTCCCAGGGCAACCCCATCACCGAGGAGCACCGATTGGTCGAACAGGCCTTCGCGGCCGCGTCCGGTCTGACGGTGGTCCCGCTGCGGCCTCTGGTGCTCGCCACGAACACCCTCGGCTGGGCGTATCCGATCAAGGCGAACGGGACGGTGCCGCTCTACCAGCCGGATGCGATCACCGCTCCGATCCACGAGCGTGACGTCGCGGCCGTCGCCGTCGCCGCGCTCACCGGTGACGACGCGACCACCGGCCTGCTCACCGGCCCCGCCCGGATGAGCCAACGGGACCAGGTCGCCACGATCGGCGCCGCGATCGGCAAGAACGTCACCGTCACCGCACTCAACCGCGACGACGCCCGCACGCGGTTCTCCCGGTTCATGCCCGCCGAGCAAGCCGGAGCCGTGCTGAGCTTCCTCGACGACGCCGCGGCCGGGAACTCACCCATGACCGGCACCGTCGAGCAGATCCTCGGCCGGCCCGCGCTCTCCTTCGACATCTGGGCCATCGATCACGCCGCCCATTTCGTGGGGTCGGACTGAGAATGAGCTGAGCGGCGTCGGGGCTCAACGTCGGATCTGGCTAGCGTGACGGAATGACGGATATCAGCCGGAAGTGGGGTCGAGTGACGGCTTTCGTGCTGGTCCTCGGGCCATTCCTATGGTCCTCGGGATTGCTGTTGCGGACGCTCGCCGTCTCTTCCGCGGGATTCACCCCCGACGATGTCGCGCGGTTCGCCGCAGAGCCGTTCGCGGTTCGGGAGCAGTTGGCCGCCTATGCCGCGAACCCGGCGCTGACCGTCGCGGGCTACGCGGTGTTTCTTGCCGGGGCGATCATCCTGATACCCGCTACGGCGGCACTAGCGTGGCTGGTGGCCCGGCGATCACCCGTGCTGGCGGCTTCCGGCGGAGCGTTGGCGATTCTCGGCCTCGTGGCCCGGGTGTATTTCGCCGGCGTCGATCACGTGGCGTTCCAGCTCGCGACGTCACAGGGTCTCGATGCGGCGGCGACGATGGTGCTCGACACGTACGTCGACATTTCCTACGGGCCGTGGCGGATTGCCGTGGTGGCGGCCTTCGGGCAGTACGTCGGCGCCTTGCTCCTGGCGGTTGGACTGTACCGGGCCAAGATCTTCGGCGTCGTCCGCGCATTGCTGTTTCTGTGGCCGGCGACAATGTGGACGGGTGTCCTCAAGACCGCCGGGTGGTGGGACGTCGTCGCCAGTGTGCTGTCGCTGGTCGTGCTGACCGTTCTTGCCGTTCCATGGTTACGCACCGGGGAGCCACGATCAGGGCCGGAGCGCGGCCTGCGGATCTGGTGAGCGGGGGAACGGTCACGCCCGGCGGTCGCGGCACGGCCTGGGCGGACCGCCCAGGCCGCGGAGTGGGGACGGGGCCGTGGTGTGCCCGTACCCGCAAAGGTTTAGCTCCGGGGGTTACGTGGACGGCGGGGCGGAAGCGGCCGTCGATGCCGCCGGGGAGCGGGCCGATGGTGATGTCGGCGGCCCGGGTCAGCAGAACTGACGCGCTCAGCTTGAGATCCAGGCCCTCCGATGAGCAGGATGGCGGGATGGGTCGAATGCTCCTCGCTGTCGCAGCCGTACTGGTCCTCGCCGGATGTGGCGGTTCGGACAAGCCACCTCCGCCCGCGCCGTTGCCGCCGACGTCGGCGCCGGCCTCGATCGAACCGTCCGACGACGATCCGTTCGCCACCACCGAACCGTCCGCGCAGGTCACCGAGGAGGAAGACCCCGAGCCGAGCGCCGCGCCGGGTGACCTCTCGGACGAGGCGCAGGCCATGTTGGACGAGGCGGTCGGCACCGAACTGGGCGCGCTGGAGGCGGCGCCGCCGGCCGAGGCGGCCAAGCGCCGGGCCAACCTGGAGAAACTGCCCGAGGAGCCGGCCAAGGTGGTGGCCGCCCTGCGCGACTACGAGTGGTATTCGCCGCAGGCCAAGGCGCTCTACCAGAAGGCGATCAGCTCGTGATCGTCTTTCCGTCCGTCGCCCGGAAGGCGGAAGCGACCATCTCGCGGAGCACCGCCTGGTCGACGTGGTCGAGGCGCTTCAGGTAGAGGCAGCTCTTGCCGATCTTGTGCGGGCCCAGCCTCGCCAGGAAAGCCGGATCGAAGCCGGTCAGATAGAGGACCAGCGCGGCCTTGCGCGGCGACAGGCCCACGGCCGGCCAGTCGCCCTCGCGGCCGGTCGCGTACCGGTAGTGGTAGGCGCCGAACCCGACGATGGCGGCGCCCCACATCACCGGCGCGGCCCCGGTGACCTCGGCGATCAGGGCGCAGGCGGCGATCGCGTCGGCGCGGCGGACCGGGTCGGCCACCGAGTCGAGGAACTCGGCGGCGCTGGCCGTGGTCGCGGTGGTCTTCGGTTCAGCCATGGTCGACCTCCAGGACGACGCCGTCCGTCGGGCGGCAGGGTTGGTCGCGCGTCGAGTGTCTCAAACCGCTCATGGCTCGTACTCGGCGCGGACGCTGGTCGGGCGGGTGCCGTCGGTGTCGGTGAAGCCGTACTCGGCGGCCAGCTCGGCCACCACTAAGGCCTGGCCGCTGCGGTTTGCGGCGCCGGCCGGGTCGGCGGCCAGGGCGAGGATGGCGCGGCCGATGAACTCGGGGGACTCCGAGTTGGAGAGATCGAAGAAGTCGCCCGAGCGCAGGACCCCCTCGGTGCGGACCAGGCCGGGGTAGAGGGAGACCACGCTGACCTCGCGCGGTTTCAGGTGGGCGGCCATCAGGCGGGCCATGCGGTCGTCGGCGGCCTTGGCCACGCCGTAGGAGACCTGGTCGGTGTCTCGCGGGTAGCTGCCGGGGAAGAACGAGATCGTCGCGACCAGGCCGCCGGGTCGCAGCAGGGGCGCGGCCAGGGCCGTCGCGGTGTAGTGGGCCCGCACGCCGGCGGTGAACATGTCGTCCCACACCTGGAGCGGCTGTTCCCAGAACGGGCCCTCCATGTCTTGGAAGCGGTCTTCGTGATAGGCCGCGTAGCCGCCCCACACGTTGTTGACCAGCACGTCAAGGCCGCCGGCCTCGGCACGCACCCGCTCGAACAGGTCTCGGGTCTGGTCGTCGTCGGTGTGATCGCAGACCACCGGCACGCCGTGGCCGCCGGCCTGGTCGACGGCCGCGGCGGTCTGTTCCACCGTGCCGCCGAGGATGGGGAACGTGACCTTGTCGCCGGTGGAGCGACCGGTCACGAACACTCGATAACCGGCCGCGCCCAGGGCGACCGCGACCCCTTTGCCCACACCCCGGCTCGCGCCGGTGACCACTGCCGTCTTCATACCGAGACTCAACCACCCGGGTACGACAAGAACGTCAGTCGGTGGCGATGTTGGTCGCGGCGGCGAGGATGGTCAGGAGGGGAACCACCGCCTGGGGGGCCAGCCGGTAGTCGCCTCGGTGGGTCTTGATGATCAGGTGGGCCTCCTCCAGCCCCTCAAGCCCGGCGGTCGCGGCCCGGCCCGGACGGCCGCTCAGGTCGCGGAGCGGGGGCGGGGCGTGTCAACGCCGCCGCCTCGTGCCCGCCGCATTCCTTTCGCGCCTCTTCTTCGCGCGGGTCCGTTGGGTTGCCGTCGTCTTCCCGTGCGTCGGCTGGGCTGCCGCCTTCTTCGCGTGGGTCCGTTGTGCTGCCTTCGTGGCAGCGGAACGCGCTCTGGCAGGCGGTTGAGGGGCTGCCGGTCGGTAGCGGGCGATTGGCGCTCGGCCTGGCCACGCTGGGTGTGCTCCGCGGGGCCGCGCGCGAGCGTCCGCTGCTCCTGCTCGTCGACGACGCCCACCACCTCGACCAGCCGTCCTGGGAGGTGCTGACGTTCGTCGCGCGGCGGCTGGCCGGCGAACCCATCACCCTGATCGCCACCGTCCCGCCCGGACATCCCGCCGGCGGTCTGCCCGAGCGCCGGCTGGCCCGCTGGGACGCCGCGACCTCCCGCAGGCTGCTCGCCGCCAGCGTGCCCGGCCTGCCCGCCGACGCCGCCGTCTCCGACCTGGCCGGAGGCAGCCCCGGCGCCCTATCCGACCTGGCCGGCGCCCTCACCCCCGCCCAACGCCGCGGCGACGCCCCCACCCCCGTCACCCTGCCCCCACACAGCCCCGTGGCCACCGCCTTCCGCGAGATCCTGTCCGGCCTGCCCGCGGAGACCCGGAAGCTGGTCCTGGTCGCCGCCGCCGACGACCTGCACCCCGCCGACCTGCACGCCGTGGCCCTGGAGGCCGGCGCCGGCCTGGAGGCCCTGGCCCCGGCCGAACAGTCCGGCCTGATCTCCACCGCAGGCCCCGTGGTGACCTTCACCGAGCCGGTGACCAGGGCCGTCGCCTACCACGAGGCCCCGCTGACCGCCCGCCGCGCCGCCCACGAGCTGCTGGCCACCACGTTCGCCCGCTCCGGCCGCCGCCTGCCCGCCCTGATCCACCGAGCCGCGGCGACCGCCGCCCCCGACGAGGCCCTGTCCCAAGCCTTGATCGACCAGTCCACCGGCGCACCACCCCGAGCCGCGGCAACCGCCCTGGAACACGCCGCCCGCCTGACCGCCCACCCCACCTCCGCCGCCTCCTCCTTGCTGGCGGCCGCCCGCCAGGCCTGGACCGCCGGCCAACGCCACCGAGCCACCCTCCTCCTCCGAGCCACCTCCTCATTCATCGCCGCCGGCAACCTCCCGCCCGCCTACCTCCCCGCCGGCCCATCGCGCCCTTCCGCTTCCGTGCCGGTGTCTGTTCCTGGGCTGGTTTCTGCTTCGGCGCCCGCCTCTGTTCCTGGGTCGGCTTCCGTTTCGGCGCCCGCGTCCGCGCCTGGGCCCGGTTCCGTTTCTGGGGGCGCCTTTGGGCATGCCAGTTCGGCCGGGCGCGACGCTTACTCCGTACCCGCGGCTTCTTTGATCGGGCATTTTGACCAGCTCGCCTGTGGGGTGGCGCGGCTGGATGCTGAGATGCGGCTGCGGGACGGGGCGGCGACGGTGGCGGGGGACGCGCTGCTTGATCATGCGCGGCGGCTGGGCGGGCAGGACGTGGCGGCGGCGGCGGAGGCGCTGGTGCTGGCGGGGGAGACGCGCTACCTGGCTGGGCGGCACGATCGCTATCAGGAGATCGCCCGGGAGATGGCCGCTCTCCCTCGCCCGGCCGAGGTCGGACCGGCGCTCACGCTGGCGTTCTGTCACGTGGCCGGGCTGGCGGCGATGTTCCGGGGTGATCATGCGGCGGCGTTTCCGGAACTGCGCCGGGTCGTCGAGCTGGCCGACCAGGTTCCGCAGCCGGCGGCGCTGATCCGGGCGGCCATGGCCGGGCTGCTGATCGGGGACGGCGCCCGGGCGGCGGCACTGGCCGAACGCGCCGTTGCCGTGGCCCGGGCCCGCCACGAGGCCGCGCTGGTGCCGCAGGCCCTGGAGATCTCCGCGTTCGCCGACCTGTCCGCCGGGCGCTACGAGGCGGCGACGGCCGCGGCCCTCGACGGTGTCGCCCTGTCCCAGGCGTGCGGCCAGCCGCGCCTGGCCCAGAGCCTGCTCGGCACGCTGGCCGTGCTGGCGGCGCTGGCCGGTGACCGGGAGACCTGCCGCCTGCGTATCCGCGAGGCGGCCGTCCGCGACGGGACCGGCGGCCCCGACCAGGCGCGCGGCCTCTGCCAGTGGGCGCTGGCCGTGCTCGACCTGGTGCACGACCGCCCGCAGGCCACCCTCGACCGCCTCCGATCCAGCCTGGTCGCCGCGGCCGGGCACGGGAACGTCGTACTCCAGGTGGCCGCGACCCTGCACCTGGCCGAGGCGGCCTGGCGCTGCGGCGAACACGAGCCACCCGCCGACGCCGCCCTCAAGGACGCCTTCGAGAATTGGGCCGCCGTCACCGGCAAGCCGTCCTGGCTGGCTCCACTTTCGGCGGGCTCTGAACCGTACCCGTCAAAGGCTGGAACCGGGCCGCCGGGCGGGACCACAACGGTGGAGGGCCCGGCGCGGGGAGAACGGCGGTCTCCCCGCGCGGATGCCGAGGTGGAGGCCGCGCCGGGGCGAGCGAGCGGGCGCGGCCGTCGGCGTCAGGCCAGGGAGCGGGCGAGGACGCCGACGTCGGGCATGTCGGTGAAGAGGCCGTCGACGCCGGCGCGCCAGAAGCGGATCTGTTCGTCGATGGCTTTGCCGAAGGCGTTGGGGTCGGTGCCGACGCGGAGGTGCGGCGGGAGGAACTGGTTCTCGGCGCGGAACGTGTAGGGGATCACGTTGAGGCCGGCCGCGTGGGCGTTGGCCGCCAGCGGGGTGGGCGTGGCGTCGGCGGACGTCGACGGGATGACCTGCGTCTTCTCCGGGCCGATGCCGTCGATCCAGCGGGAGAGGCCGGCCAGGCCGGTCGGCGTCAGGTATTCGGCGTACGTCGTGGAGTCGCCGAACGGGCCGCCGGTGGCGCCGGTCAGGAACGTCAGCGGGGCCTTGACCTTGTGCACCCGCCGCAGGTCGATCAGGTTGCCCGCCTCGAACGACTGGATGTAGACGGGCGCGCCGGCGCGGTCCAGGTTGTGGTTACGCAGGGCGCGCACCAGCGGCGCCTCCAGGCTGAGGCCGAGCGCGCGGAAGTAGGTGGGGTGCTTGGTCTCGGGGAAGACGCCGATCTCGCGGCCCAGCTCACGCGACAGGCGCTGGCGGAGGGCGAGCACCTCGTTGAAGGTCGGTACCTCGAACAGGCCGTTGAAAAGCGTGTTGCGCTGGCGTACGGCCGGGATGCGCTCGGTGGCCCGCAACGTCTTCAGCTCGGCCAGCGTGAAATCGTGGGTGAACCAGCCGGTGACCGACACGCCGTCCAGCAGCACCGTGCGCTGCCGGCTCGCGAACTCGGGCCGGGACGCCACGTCGGTGGTGCCGCCGATCTCCGGCTCGTGCCGCGCGACGAGCACGCCGTCCTTGGTGGACACCAGGTCGGGCTCGATGAAGTCGGCGCCCATGCGGGCGGCCAGCTCGTACGACGCGAGGGTGTGCTCGGGCCGGTAGCCGGACGCTCCACGGTGACCCACCACGATGCCGGTGCGCCCCCGGCGCGATGTGGTGGTGGCGGGCGACGCGACAGAGCCGGGCGACGCGACAAAGCCGGGCGACGCGACGGTGCCGGGTGCCGCCGCCTGGGCGGTGCCCGGGATGACGGCGGCGATGGCGGGCGCGGCGGCGGCGAGCGCCCCGAAGCGCAGCACCTGACGGCGATCAGCCACGATGTTCCTCCTTGGCAAGATGCAAGCTGTACCGCTCGCGAGCCAAGGTGATCGATCCGACGCCCAGGTGGCGTGGACGTGGCTGATCCGGGAACTGTCAGAGGCGCAGCTGCGGCCAGTCCAGCAGCGGGTCGCCCAGGTCACGCACCCGGGCGAGCAGCCCGAGCCGCGCCGCCCGCAGGGCTGGGTCCTCGGCCATCACCAGCACCTCCTCGAAGAATCGGTCCACCGCGGACACGAGCGGCCCGGCCGACGCCGCGAACGAGACCAGGTCACGCGGCGGGGGACAGGCCTCGACCGCGTCCCACAGCGCGGTCTCGGCCGGCTCGACCAGGGCGTCCGGGGTGGTCAGCGGGTCGGTGCCGGCCGGGACGATGCGCCGGGCCCGGGTCAGGGCCGCCGCCAGCTTCTCGAAGTTGTCCCCGGCTCTTCCCTCGCCGGTCCTTTGGTCGCCGGTCCTGTCCTTGCCGGTCCTCTCGTCGGAGGCTCTTTCGTTGCCGGCTTTTTCGCTGGCGGCGCTTTTGCTGGCGATCAGGGTGGACAGCTGCGCGAGGAACTGGTCGGCCACGGCTGGCCGGTCGGCGTGCACGAGCACCGCGCGTACCCGGTCAACCGGGTGGCCCTCCTCGGTGAGCTGCTGCTCCAGTCGCTTGGCCAGGAATTCGCCGGCGTCGGCCAGGATCTGTGGGGTGACCGGTACCGGCTGCAGCTCGGCCGCGCGGGCCAGCGCGTCGGTCAGGCTGAGGGAGGCGAGTTCCGGCCGCGCGCGGTGCACGGCGATCAGACCCAGGACCGCGCGGCGTACGGCGAACGGATCGCTGCTCCCGGTCGGCAGCCCGACGGTCGCCGCCAGCCCCGCGACCAGGTCGAGCCGGTCGGCGAGGGACAGCAACGCCCCCGGCAGCGAGGCCGGCACGGCGTCGCCGGCGCTGCGGGGCAGCTCGCATTCGTAGAGCGCCTGCGCGACGGCCCGGCTCTCACCGGCCTGGTAGGCGTAGTCGCCGGCCATCACCCCGGCCAGGCTGGTCATCTCGGTGACCAGTTGTGCCCCGAGGTCGAACTTCACCAGCGTGGCGGCGCGGTCGAGGGTGGGGTCGTCGAAGCCCAGGGACAGCGCCAGCCGGCCGATCCGGTCGGCCCGGTCGGCCATCGACCCGAGCTTGTCGGTGAAGGTCAGCCGGGCCAGCCGCGCCCGCATCTCGGCCGGCGGCACGGCCAGGTCGGCGCGGTAGAAGAAGGCGGCGTCCTCGTACCGGGCCCGCAGCACCGCCTCGTTGCCGGACCGCACCTGTTCCACGTCGACGACGCCGTTGGCGACGGCCACGAACATCGGGAGCAGGGCGCCGTCCTCGTCGCGGACCGGGAAGTAGCGCTGGTGCTTGCGCATCACCGTGGTCAGCACCTCGGCGGGCAGCGTCAGGTAGCTCTCGTCGAACGTTCCGAGCAGCGGGTTCGGCGCCTCGACCAGGTGCGTGACCTGCTCGAGCAGGCCGGTCAGGTCGGCGCGCCCGTCCGGGTAGACCAGGTCCTGGGCCCCGGTGGTGATCAGCTCCTCCCGGTCCTCCGGGTCGGCGACGACACCGTTCACCGAGATCGTCTCCATGAACGCCTCGGCCGACGCCACGGTCAGGACGGGCTCGGCGGCGTCCCGCAGCACCCGGGTCTCGCGTCCCGCGGCCAGCGTGGACACCGCGACCGGCACCACCTCGTCGCCGAGCAGCGCGAGCAGCCAGCGGATCGGGCGGGTGAAGGACAGCTCCGGGTCGTTCCAGCGCATGTTGCGGGCCGACCGCAGACCCGACACGACCTCGCCCAGCACCCCGGCCAGCACGGCACCCGCCGGCCGTCCGGTCTCGAACCGCTCGGCGTAGTGGTAGCCGTCCTCCTCGGTGAGCGCCGACGGATCGACGCCCTGCCCGCGCGCGAACCCTTCGAGGGCGCGAGCGGGCGCGCCTGCCCGTGGTCCTTTCACCCGGAGCGTCCGGTCGTCCTCACGCGCCGCCACGTCGGGCACGATCGCGATCAGCCGCCGCGGCGTCACGGCCACCCGGACCTCGCCGTGCGCCAGGCGCGTCCCGCCGAGCAGCTCGGTCAGCTTGTCCTTCAGGTAGGCCGACGCCGCCACCGCGGCCGTCGGCGGCATTTCCTCCGTACCCACCTCGAAGGCCAGCATCCGCGGCCGCGATCCGCCTGCCGCGCGCGTGCTGCCCAGCGGCAGTGAGCCGCTCGCCGTGCCTGCGTTTTCTGGTGGGAGCGGCCGTGAGCCGGGCGAATCGTCAGCGCCGGAGGCAGGGAGCGCGTGGGCCGGTGTGGGCCTTTCGGCGATGCCGAGCGGGTGGCCCAGCTCCTCGCGCCGGGCCACCCACAGCCGGGCCACCTCGCCGGCCAGGCGCCGCATCCGCCCGAACTCGGACGCGCGCTCGGCCGTTGACACCGCGCCGCGGGCGTCCAGCACGTTGAACGCGTGCGAGCACTTCAGCACGAACGTGTGCGCGGGCACCGGCAGCCCCGCGTCGATCATCCGCTGCGCCTCACCCGCGTAGAGATCCAGCAGCGCCCGGTTGGCGTTGATGTCGGCGTCGTCCAGGTAGTAGCGGGACATCTCGTACTCGGCCTGCCCGAACACCTCGCCGTAGGTGACCCCGTCGGCGTACGCGATGTCCTTGAAGTGCCGCACGTCCTGCAGCGCCATCAGGATGCGCTCGATCCCGTACGTGATCTCCACCGCGGGCGGGTCGAGGTTGAGGCCGCCCGCCTGCTGGAAGTAGGTGAACTGGGTGATCTCCAGCCCGTCCAGCCACACCTCCCAGCCCAGGCCCCAGGCGCCCAGCGCGGGCGACGCCCAGTTGTCCTCGACGAACCGGACGTCGTGCGCCGCCACGTCGATCCCGAGCGCGGCCAGGCTGCCCAGGTAGAGCTCCTGCGCGTTGCCCGGCTCCGGCTTGAGGATCACCTGCACCTGGGTGTGCGTCTGGATGCGGTTCGGGTTCTCGCCGTACCGGGAGTCGTCCGGGCGGACGCTCGGCTCCACGTACACCACGCGCCACGGCTCCGGTCCCAGCACCCGCAGGAACGTGGCCGGGTTGAGCGTGCCCGCACCGACCTCGGTGTTCATCGGCTGGACGGTCAGGCAGCCCTGATCCGTCCAGTAGGCGATCAGCCGGGCGAGCGCGTCTTGCATGGTGAGCATGGGTCCGAAGTCTAGGCAGGCCCCCCACCGGGTATGCCAGCGATCACGACTCTCGTGGGTGACCTCTACCGCTTCCAGGACCTGCTCGCCGGAGGAGGCCGCGGTGGTCGAGAAGGTCCGCGCGTTTCTGCGGGCCGAGGGCGGGCGGTGACGGGTCTCAGCGCCTTCGTCTGAGGCCCGCCTGGGCGGGTCATGAGCGGGCCTCGGGGCCGTCGGGTGGCTCATGATCGCTCCGTGACGACCAGGCCGGTCTCGTAGGCCACGACGACCAGCTGGGCCCGGTCCCGGGCGGACAGCTTGGCCAGCAGCCGGCCGACATGGGTCTTCACCGTGGCGAGGCCGAGCGTCAGATGCCGGGCGATCTCGGTGTTGGAGAGCCCGCGCCCGATCAATTCGAGCACCTCACGTTCCCGATCGGTGATTCCCGTCAGGTCTTTGTGAAACGCCTGCGCGGGCCGGGGTTGTCCGGTGAACGCGTCGATCAGCCGCTGCGTCACCGACGGCGCGAGCAACGCCTCACCGGACGCGACCAACCGCACCGCGGCAATCAGGTCGGGCGCGCCGGCGTCTTTCAGCAGGAACCCGCTGGCCCCCGCCCGCAGCGCTCGATAGACGTACTCATCGAGATCGAAGGTAGTCAGCATCAACACCCGCGTGTCCGTGACCTCCGCGCAGATCAGCTCGGCCGCCTCGATGCCGTCCAGGTCGGGCATCCGCACATCCAGCAGAGCCACATCCGGCCGCTCGGCCCGCG
The DNA here is from genome assembly GCF_040682035.1 of Actinoplanes sp. NPDC051470. Lineage (NCBI taxonomy): Bacteria > Bacillati > Actinomycetota > Actinomycetes > Micromonosporales > Micromonosporaceae > Actinoplanes > Actinoplanes sp. NPDC051470. Next base: position 46,550 of record NZ_JBFBAA010000042.1, on the reverse strand, counting down.
CGAGCCGCACCGCGTCACGTCCCGTGGCGGCCTCACCAACAACGGCGAACCCGGGCGTCATGGTGAACAGCAACCGGAGGCTGTCGCGAAACAGCGTCTGGTCATCAGCGATGAGCACACGGATCGGCTCGGTCATGGCCGCCCCAGCCGGTAGGGCAGACGAGCACTTACCACGAACCCGCCACCGACCGCCCAGCCCGCCTCGACCCGGCCCCCGAACATGGCAGCCCGCTCGCGCATCCCCCGCAACCCCTGACCACCCGCGCCTCCTTTTCCGGCCACGCCTCCTTTTCCGGCCACGCCTGTTTGGTCGATCACGCCTGTTTGGTCGATCACGCCCTCTCCGCCGGCCATGCCGGTTCGGCCCGTCACGCCTTCTCCGCTTGCCGCGCCGACTCTGCTGGCAACGCCTGTTCCGATGGACGTGTCCTCTCCGCCGAGAGGCGGCGGGCCGCCGTTGTCGATGACTCGAACCTCGACCGCGGAGGGCTCGGTGGAGACGGTCACCGTGCAGCGTGTCGCGGCCGTGGCATGGCGCATCACGTTGGTCAGCGCCTCCCGCACGATGCGATGGACCGCGGTCCGCATCTCGGCGGGCACGGTCGCCGCCGTGAGGTCGACGGTGATGCCGGTCTGCTCGACCCGGCGCACCAGCGTCCCCAGGTCGTCGTCATCGTCGTTCGGCTCGCCGTCACGCAGTAACCCGATGGTCCGCCGGATCTCCACCAGAGCCTCCCGCCCGGACTGTTCGATGACGGCCAGGGCGCCGGCCGCCTCGTCAGGGTGTTGCGGCGCGACCATGCGGGCCACGCTCGCCTTCATGGTGATCATGCTGAGGTGATGGGCCACGGAGTCGTGCACGTCTCTGGCGATACGAAGGCGTTCCTCGGACACCGCGCGATCGGCCCGCTCCGCGGCGAGCCGGTCTGCGAGCCGGCGCCGATGGCGAACCAGCCGGCCGATCGCCCACGGAACCGCGATCGCGGGAACCGCGACCAGCGGCGCCGCCGGTCGCCACAGGGCCAGCGCGCCGGCGACCGCGAGGCCGCCCGCGAGCACCGGAACCGATCGCGAGGTGCGGGTGGTCGCCACCGAGTAGAGAGGCAACGCGACAGCTCCGCACAGCGCGGGAGCGGCGTACGCCGGAAAGGCGCCGGACCACAGCAGCGCCGCAGCGGACCCGACGGTGACAACGGCGGCGGGCAGCGGCCAACGGCCGCGGACCGAGATCGGAAGGGCGACCAGGCCCACCAGCACCCACCACGACCACGCCGGCAGCGCGGTCTCGCTTGCGGCGAGACCGCACACCAGCAGCAGGATGGCTGCCGCCACGACGTCCAGAAGCTTGGTCACGCCGCCAGATTAGTGACGACAGCGGGCGTTGCCATCAGACCCAGGTTGGACATTCTGTATGACCACGGGGAGACCCAAAAGATCCGACCACGGTCAGACGCGGAGGAGGGCGCCGACGAGAAAGGGTCGACGCATGACGAATGACCGACCCGCCTTTCCCGGCCCTTGGCTCGGCGGCATCTCACTGATTCTCGGGCCGGCGCTGATGCTGACCGGCGCCTTGCTGCGCTGGGGTGTTCCGTTCTTCTTTCCACATCAGCTGGTCGCGTACGAGAGCCGGCCGGGCGTGATGGCGGCGGCCTATGCCGTGTTCCTGGCCGGGGTGATCGCCCTGTGGCCCGGCGTTTCGATGGTGGCGGCGCGGATCGGGGAGACGAGACCCGGCTGGGCGGTGTGGGGTGGGGCGCTGGTGATGACCGGGTTGTTCGCCCGGGCCTTCCACGGCGGGGTCAACACGTTCGCGTTCGCCCTGGTCGACAGCGCCGGCACGGGTGCGGCCACGCGGGCGGTGGCTGACTACTACGCCTATCCGGAGTGGGTGGTCTCCAGCCTGAGCCTCAGCATCATGCTCGGCTGGATCGTCCTGGCGATCGGCGGTCTGCTGTCACACACGCTCCGGCCCTGGCAGGTCGCCGCGCTGGCACTGCCATCCGGCCTGATGATCGGCGTCCTCAAGGGCACCGACTGGCTCACGGTGGTCGAGTTGGCCGGGCTGGCGATCGCGTTCGTTCCGCTCGGTGTGGCCGAACTGCGCCGAGCCGGCTCCCCCGCACGCAAGACCACCGCGCCCCTCGTCGTCCTCGTCATCGCCGCCTCCGTGATCTTGGGGCGGCTGGGGTGAGCCCGAGCTGCGGGTCTGGGGTCGTTGAGGCGCGGCGGGCCGGGGTGAGCGAAGGGACGCCGGGCCGGGGTGAGCGAAGGGATGCGGGCCGGGGTGAGCGAAGGCATGCCGGGCTGAGGTGAGCGAAGGCACGCCGGGCTGAGGTGAGCGAAGGAACGCCGTGTCGAGGGGAGCCAGTCGCGGTTGGGAGCCCGCTGGCGGCGGGCGCGGAGTGAGTCAGCGTCGAGGGGATGGGAGGAGCCGAAGGTGAGGCATGAGGGTGTCGGTGGTGGGAGGCAGGGGTCAGGAGCGGCGGCGTTCGCGGAAGGCGGCTACGCGGGTTCGGTTCTGGCAGGTTACGGAGCAGAAGCGGCGGTGGCCGGCGGGGGAGGCATCGACGTAGATGTCGGCGCATTGGCGGTCGGCGCATACGCCCAGCCGGTCGGGGTGCGTCAGCAGGTGCTCTCGGAGGGCGAGGGCGGCGGAAGCGAGCAGCGCGTCCTTCGCGTGCGGGACCCGCCACGCACCGGTCACGGATCCTTCCTCCAGCACCAGTTCGGGGCGAACCGCGGTCTCGGTGAGCATCGCGTTCACGGCGGCGGCCCGATCAGTCGTGTCGCCGGCCGCAAAGACGGCATGCAGCCGGTCAGCGACGGCGGTCGCCTCCTCGCCGTCGCCGTCGCTGGTCCCGGCACCGGCACCGTCGCTGGTGCTGGTGCCCGCTCCGTCGCTGGTGTTGGTGCTGGCGGCGCTGCGATCGGTGTTTGGGGGTGAGGGGGTGGCGACGCTTGCCGCTCCGCCGATCGGGGCGGGTCCCATCGGGCGGGGGTCGAACTCGCGCGGGACGGTGCCCCAGTCGTTGACCAGCGCTACCAGGGCGGCGAGGTCCATGGGCTGCACAATAACCGACACCACTCGACTGTAACGCATTGAGATGCTGCTTCGCGTTGCATGTCTCGGCTTGGGCTCGTAACGTGATGAGGCATGAGTAAGCGTTACGGATCGGAGTGGTGGGGGCTGGCGGTGCTGGTGTTGCCGTGCCTGCTGGTTGCCATGGATGCGCATGTGCTCAATTTGGCGGTGCCTCGGATTGCGGCTGATCTGCGGCCCAGCAGCACGCAGCTGTTGTGGATCGTGGATGGTTACGTGTTCTTCGTGGCGGGTGCGTTGCTGGCCATGGGGGCGCTGGGGGATCGGATCGGGCGGCGGCGGCTGTTGCTGATCGGGGTGGCCGCGTTCGCCGTTGCGTCTACGGCGGCGGCCTTTGCGGGGTCGGCCACCGAGTTGATCGTGGCGCGGATGGTGATGGGGCTGGCGGGGGCTTCGCTGATGCCGTCGACGCTTGCCTTGATCCGGGGGATGTTCACTGATGCGCGGCGGCGGACCGTTGCGCTCGGGGTGTGGGCGGCCAGCTTCTCGATCGGTGGGCTGGTCGGGCCGCTGGCCGGTGGTGCGGTGCTGGAGCACCTCTGGTGGGGGGCGATCTTCCTGCTGGCGGTGCCGGTTGCGGGGCTGGTGCTCGCGCTCGGGCCGGTGCTGCTGCCGGAGTTTCGTGATCCGGCGGCCGGGCGTTTCGACCTGCTCGGGGCCGCGCAGAGCCTGGTTGCGCTGCTGGCGATCGTCTTCGCGATCAAGCGGGCGGCGGTGGGGGATTTCGCCGAGGCGGGTGTCGCGTTTCTGGTGGGGGTGGGGCTCGGGTTCTTCTTCGTACGCCGTCAGCGGCGTCTGGCGCGGCCGATGGTTGATCCGGCGCCGTTCCGGGATCGCGGGGTACGGGTTGCGTTGCTGAGCACGGCGTTGACGTTCTTCGCGCTCTACGGCACCGAGGTGGCCATCGCGCAATACCTGCAGTGGGGTGTGGGGCTGTCGCCTCTGCAGGCCGGGATGTGGACGGTCCCGTCGGTGCTCGCCTATCTCGCGGCGGCGGGGATCGGGCCGGCGGCGGTGCGGCGGTTCGCTCCGCTGCGGGTGATCATGGTGGCGTTGCTGGTTGTCGCCGCGGGATATGCGTTGATCGCTGCCGCGGGTGGGCTGTTCGGCGTCGTCGCGGGTGGCATTGTCGTGTCGATCGGGCTGGCGCCCGCCTACGCGCTGGGCACCGATGTGGTCGTCACCAGCGTTGACGCGAAGCACGCGGGTGTCGCCGGGGCGGTCACCGAGACCGGCGCCGAGCTGGGTGGGGCGCTGGGCATGGCTCTGCTCGGGTCCCTCGGGGTGGCGGTCTCGCGGTTGTCGTCCTACGGGCAGTCCTTCGAGGCGATCACCGCCGCCGCGTCGCTGACCATGATCGTCGCCGCGGCCGCCGTCCTGATCACGAGGCGGCGCGCCGCCAGGATGACATAAGGAAGAGCGCGCCAGGCTGACGAAAGGAAGAGCTGGGGAGGGGCCTGCCGGGCCGGTCCGAAGGAGGGGGCTGCCGGGCGCCCTGGTAAACGGAGTGACGGCTGGGCTGCGAGAAGGGTGGCGGGCTGGGGGAGGGTCAGCGGGCCAGACGGACGCCGCCGCCGTGGTGTTTGGCTCGGTACATGGCTGCGTCGGCGCCCCTCAACAGGTCGGCCATGCCGCCGGCGTAGTCGGGGAACAGGGCTATGCCGATGCTGGCGCCGACGTGGATCTGGGTGCCGTCGACGTCGTAGGGGTCGCACAGGCGATCGTGGATGCGTTCGGCCACCGCGAAAGCTCTCTCCTCGTCGGCGTTACGGGTCAGGAGCACGGCGAACTCGTCGCCGCCCAGGCGGGCCACCAGGTCGTCGTCGCGGAGGGCGCCCAGCAGGCGCTGCCCGACCTGGTGCAGCAGGGCGTCGCCGGCGTGGTGGCCGGCGGTGTCGTTGACCTGCTTGAAGCCGTTCAGGTCGAGGAGCAGCATGGCCATCCGGTTGCCGGCCGCCCCGGCCACCTCGATCGCCTTGCGGGCGCGCTCGAGCAGGTGGGAACGGTTCGGCAGGCCGGTCAGCGCGTCGTGGAAGGCCTGGTGGGTCAGCGTTTGCACGTGGGCCGCCTCGGCCTGGCGCATGCGGGCGCTGTCGACGATCAGGGCGCCCTCGACGGCCAGCTGGCGGGCCAGGGTCCGGTCGTGGCCGGTCCACTGGCGTCTGCGGCCGCTGTCGCCGCAGATCACCATGCCCACCGGCTGGTTGCCGGCCAGCAGCGGGATCGCCACGCACGAGCGCAGGTCCATTGCCTGGGCCAGGCCGCCCGTCCGGACCTTGCCCTCGACCACGTCGCTGATCAGGACCGGGCCGCCGGCCTCGGACACCCCGCGCCACACCGGCGACTTCAGCGCCTCCTTGCCCAGCACGCTCGACCGGATCCGGGTGGTCTGCTCCTCGTCCATCCCGACGCCGATCGCCTGCACGATGCGGCCTTCGGCGTCGATCAGGGTGAGCGCGGCGTGTTCGGTGCGGAACGCCGCCGCGACCGTCTCGGCGAGCACCCGGCCCGCGTCCTCCACGCTCGCGGTGAACGTGCCCTCCTCGAACAGCCGCCTCGTCGCCGCCGTCACGTGCGCCACCATCTGCCGGCGGCGCTCCGCGTCCAGCGCCTGCAGCGTGGTGGCGACATGCAGGGCCAGGGCGCTGATGACGTACGGGAAGAGCGCCCCGGGGTCACCGCCGGCGAGCACGAGGACGCCCACCGTCTGCCCGCCGGCTCGTAGGCGTACCCCCAGGCGATCTTTGTCCTGCAGGGGAGCGCCGCCGGCGGGGGCCCGGAAGACCCGGAAGGCCAGCGCGCCGTCCTCGCGGTCGTCGGCGGGGCCGGCGACCACGCCCAGCGTGCCCTCCTCGGGGTCGAGCGCGAACACCGTCATGTGATCCAGCCCGCACGCGCCGAGGTGGCCGTGCACCACGTCGACGAGCGGGCCGATCGACGGGGTGTCCCGGGTCATGAAGCTGACCAGGTCGGCGAGCATCGCGACCTGCGGTTCGAGGGCATGCTGCGGGGACGGCGCCGGGTTCTCGACCACGACGCCCGCCGGGAGCACTCCACTACCCACCGTCATGGCTGCTACATCGGCAATCTCGGCGTCAGCCTGAGTTGTCCGGCGTCGGCTACGGTGTCGGTTGCTGTGGTGGAAAGGGGACATCAGTCATGAAGGTGTGCGTCGTCGGCACGGGCTACGTGGGGCTCACGACCGGGGTCAGCCTGGCCTTTCTGGGCCACGACGTGACGTGCGTCGACCTGGACGAGCGCAAGGTGCAGATGTTGCGCGGTGGGCGGTCGCCGATCTACGAGCCACACATGGAAGCCCTGCTGGCCGAGGCGTCGGAGCGGATGACCTTCACGACCGACTACGCCGAGGGCGTGCCGGGCGCCGAGGTCGTCTTCATCGCCGTGCAGACGCCGTCGCTGCCGGACGGCAACCCGGACCTGCGCTATCTGACCGGGGCCGCCGAAACCGTCGGAAAGCACATCTCCGGCGAATTCACCGTGGTGGTCAACAAGTCGACGGTGCCGATCGGCAGCAGCAACTGGGTCGACTCGATCCTGCGTGAGGCGTTCGAGCGGTCGCACGGCCGGCGGGCCGACGGCGAGTTCACGGTGGCCTCGAACCCGGAGTTCCTGCGTGAGGGCGTGGCGATCTTCGACTCGCTCTACCCGGACCGGATCGTGGTCGGCTCGGACAGCCCGCGCGGGCTGGATGTGCTGCACCGCCTCTACCGGGCCGTGCTCAACCAGACCTTCACCCCGCCCACCTTCCTGCCTCGGCCGGGCGAGGTCGGCGCCGTGCCCATGGTCTCCACCGACCTGGCCTCGGCCGAGCTGATCAAGTACGCGGCGAACGCGTTCCTGGCCACCAAGATCAGCTTCATCAACGAGGTGGGCCGGCTGGCCGGCAAGGTCGGCGCCGACATCTCGCAGGTGGCGCGGGGTATCGGCCTGGACGCCCGGATCGGGCCGCGCTTCCTGGAGCCGGGTGTCGGCTGGGGCGGCTCGTGCTTCGGCAAGGACACCGCGGCCCTGATCACCACGGCCGAGGAATACCACCACGACATGCCGATCGTGCGCGCCGCCCGCGAGGTGAACTCGCAGCAGCGGTCGATGGTGGTCGACCAGCTGCTGAGCGAGCTGCGCATCCTCAAGGGACGCAAGATCGGCCTGCTCGGGCTGGCGTTCAAGCCGGACACCGACGACCTGCGCGATTCGCCCTCGGTGGACATCGCCCGCCGGCTGATCGCCCGCGGCGCCCGGGTGACGCTGCACGACCCGGTGGCCGGTGAGCGGTTCCGGGCCGAGCAGCCCGACCTGGCCGGTCAGCTCGCCGACACCATCGACGAGGTCTTCGACGACGCCGACGCCGTGGTCCTGGTGACCAAGTGGGACCAGTACCTCGAGCTGGACTGGGGCAAGTTCGCCGGGATCATGCGCAAGCCGGTCCTCCTGGATGGACGGCACTGCCTTGACGCCGCACGGCTGGAGCGGCTCGGGTATCGGTACCTGACAACAGCCGGATAAGCGGACAAAAACTCGTAATAAAGCATCGATCCTTGACGTTGCCTGCGCAACATTGTTGAAATGTGTTTGCTCATGGCCGTCCACGAGCGCTCCCGACAAGTTGTGAGTGAGCGCGGCCGGGTGCTGCCCGCGTACCGAACAACGCGAAGAAGGGACCCACCCCGATGCTGACAAGACGACGGCGCGCGCTTGCCGCGACCGCCGCCGCGACCCTGGCCGTGGCCGGCTTAGCCGCCCCGACCGGCCCGGCCGCCGCCGCCGCGGCCTGGCACAAGGGAACGCCGCCGATCTCGACACCGTGGACCGACGAGGTCGGCCCGGACAACGCGCTTCCGGAGTACCCACGCCCGCAGCTCACCCGGGACGCGTGGCAGAACCTCAACGGCGTCTGGCAGTTCGCGAAGGCCAACGCCGGCGAGGCGCCTCCGGTCGGTCGTGCGCTGAACGAGCGCGTGCTCGTCCCGTACCCCATCGAATCGGCTCTTTCCGGCATCCAGCGGCACGAGGACCGGATGTGGTACCGCCGGACCTTCACCGTCCCGACGGCTTGGGAAGGCAAGCGGCTGGTCCTGCACTTCGGCGCGGTCGACTACGACGCCAAGGTCTGGGTCAACGGCACGCAGGTCGCCACCCACCGCGGCGGCTACGACGGCTTCAGCGTGGACGTCACCAACGCGCTCAAGGGCAAGGGCCCGCAGGAGCTCATCGTCTGGGCCGAGGACCTCGTCGACGCGACCGGCCAGCCGATCGGCAAGCAGCGCCGGCAGTCCGACCGGGGCATCTTCTACCTGGGCAGCTCGGGCATCTGGCGGACGGTGTGGATGGAGCCGGTCGCGGCGTCCAGCATCGAGAGCCTGAAGACCACGCCGGACATCACCGCCGGGGCGCTCAAGCTCACCGCGCGTACGGTGAACGGCTCGGGGCTGACCGTCAAGGCCGTCGCCCGGAACGCCGCCGGTGGCATCGTCGGCCAGGTCACCGGGGCCGCCGACACGCAGCTCACGTTGCCCGTACGCAACCCGAAGCTGTGGTCGCCGGACAACCCGTACCTCTACACGCTCGAGGTGCAACTGCTCAGCGGCAGCACGCCGGTGGACACCGTCGGGTCGTACTTCGGCCTGCGCGAGGTCAGCAAGAAGGCCGGCGCCGACGGCAAGCTCAGGATCGCCCTGAACGGCAAGATCCTGTTCAACCTGGCCACCCTGGACCAGGGCTTCTGGCCGGACGGCCTGTACACCGCGCCCACCGACGCGGCGCTCAAGTTCGACCTCGAGGCGCACAAGACGCTCGGCTTCAACGCCGTCCGCAAGCACATCAAGGTCGAGCCCGACCGCTGGTTCTACTGGGCGGACAAGCTGGGCCTGATGGTCTGGCAGGACATGCCGTCGTCGAACACCGGCCCGATCCCGGCCGAGTGGCGCGGTCAGTTCGAGGCCGAGCTGCACGAGATGGTCGCCGAGCACGACAGCTGGACGTCCATCGTGGGCTGGATCCCGTTCAACGAGGGCTGGGGCGAGTGGAACCGCGAGGACACCGGCCGCATCGCCGAGTCGGTCAAGGCCCAGGACCCGACCCGGCTGGTCAACGCCCACAGTGGCGTGAACTGCTGCAACTCGAAGGGTGACTCGGGCAAGGGCGACGTGATCGACTTCCACGAGTACAACGACGGCGGCCCCGCGTCGCCGGCGCCGGACAGCGTGCGCGTCTCGATCGACGGCGAGCACGGCGGCTTCGGCCTCGAGGTGCCCAACCACATGTGGTTCGGTGAGGGCCACGGCTACGCCGACCTGTTCCCGGATTCGGCCGCGCTGACCCGCCGCTACGTGACCAACGAGCAGGACACCATCACGGCCGCCCAGCGCTGCGGCATCAGCGGCTCGATCTACACCCAGATCACCGACGTCGAGCACGAGGTCAACGGCTTCTACACGTACGACCGGCAGGTCGAGAAGATGGACTTCACGAAGGTGCGCAACGTCAACAAGCGCATCATCCGGGAGTCCGACGGCTCGGCCGGCAACACCCCGCAGCCGCCGCCCGGAACCCCGGGCCTCGACGGCGTGGCGTTCTACCCGCTCGACGGCAACGCCACCGACGCGGTCGGGGACCACGACGGCACGCTGGTCGGCAACCCCGCGTTCGTGGCCGCCCACAAGAACCAGGGCGTCGACGTCAACGGCAGCACGCAGTACGTCGACCTGGGCGCGCCGGTGCTGGACACCTCCACCGACTACTCCGCGTCGGCGTGGGTCAAGCTCGACAAGGCGGACGGCGCCTTCCAGACCGTCGTCAGTCAGGACGGGCCGTCCACCAGCGACTTCTTCCTGCAGTACTCGGGCGCGAACCAGCGCTGGGCGATGAGCTTCGCCGGTGTCCGGGCGCTCAGCCCGGCCAAGCCGGACGTCGGCCGCTGGTACCACCTGGTCGGTGTGCGTGACTCGGTCAAGGGCGAGCTCCGGCTCTACGTGGACGGCGAGCTCGCCGGCACGGCCAGCGCCTGCCTCTCGTCGAGCACCCCGACCGGCAACACGGTGATCGGCCGCGGCAAGTACGGCGGCAACCAGGTCGACTACCTGGACGGCGTGGCCGACCAGGTGCACCTGTACGACCGGGCGCTCTCGGCCACCGAGATCAAGTCCCTGTTCGACTCGGAGAAGTAGGCCGTCACCGGCCGGGACGGACCCCGTCGACGATCAGCGTGCAGACGCTGTCGAGGAGTTCGTCCCGGTCGGGGCGGTCCCACTCGCCCACGTGGGCCGGGTGGTGGAAGGACGCGGTCGCCTCGAAGATGGCCCGGGCCGATGCCGCGTCGCCGGTGATCCCGGCCAGCTGCGCGAGCAGGGCCTCGACATGCTCGCCGGCCGCCACGCTGTTCTCCAGCGCCAGGACGCGGTAGGTGGCGAACAGCTCCGGCTCGCCGATCGCCGCGTCCCGCTTGGCGTGGAACAGCGCGACCAGCCAGTCGCGCAGCCGCTGCTCCCGCGGGGCGGAGGATTGGGCGATCGCCTCCAGGCCGGCGTACATGCGCCCCACCCAGCGGCGGGTCACCGCCTCGCGGAGCGCCGCCTTGGACGGGAAGTGCCGGTAGACCGCCGCGTGGCTGACACCGAGGGCCCGGGCGACATCCACCACGGTCGCCTTGGCCGGGCCGAACCGCCGGAGGACGTCCTCGGTGGCGAGCAGGATCGTCTCGGCGTCCAGGGCGGCCATCAGCCGAAACACTAGCCGGTCAGCGTTCGCTGTCGAGCATCGCCATCTGCGGCGCGGCGTACCGGGTGCCGGCCACCGCGCCGGCCGGCACGGCCTCCTCGATCGCGGCCAGGTCGGCCTCGGTCAGCTCGAGATCGGCCGCGGTCAGCGCGTCGGCGATCCGCCGCGGGCGCCCGGCGCCGACCAGGGCGACGATCTCGGGACCCCGGGACAGCACCCAGGCGATGGCGAGCTGGGCGACGGTCACGTTCCGCCGGGCCGCGAGCGGGCGCAGGCGCTCGACCAGGGCCAGGTTGGTGGCCAGGTTGTCGCCGTGGAAGCGGGGCAGGTGCCCGACCTCGCCACCGCCGGCGTACGAGCCGGTGAGCAGGCCGTGCGACAGGACGCCGTACGCGGTCACGCCGATCCCGAGTTCGCGGCAGGTGGCCAGGACCGACCGCTCGGGGCCGCGGCTGAACAGCGAGTACTCGATCTGCACGTCGGCGATCGGATGCACGGCGTGGGCCCGGCGGATGGTCTCGGCGCCGACCTCGGACAGGCCGATGTGGCGCACCCACCCGGCCTGGACCATCTCGGCGATGGCACCGACGCTGTCCTCGATCGGCACGGCCGGATCGAGGCGGGCCGGGCGGTAGATGTCCACGTGGTCGGTGCCCAGGCGGTGCAGGGTGTACGCGAGCGCGCTCTTGGCGTACGCCGGGCTCATGTCCATCCCGACGAACGCGCCGCCCGGGTCTCGCAGCGCCCCGAACTTCCCGCTGATCACCACCCGCTCCCGGTCGCCGTCGCGCAGCGCCAGCCGGATCAGCGACTCGCTGAGGCCGTGGCCGTAGAAGTCGGCCGTGTCGAGCAGCGTGACCCCGGCGTCGATCGCCGCCCGGATGGTCGCCACGCCGTCGTCGCCGCCGTTCAGAAAGCCGCAACCCAGCCCGATCGAGGGTACGAGGGGGCCGCCGCGGCCAAGTCGTCTCATCTCCATCCGGCGACCGTAACTGGCCAGGTTACAGATTTCAAGTTCTGTAACCACTAACCTCAGGCGCGACGCATAGGCGCTCGTCAGTAGGATCGGGCGGTGTGGGGGACAGGTGGGCGGCATGGTTGATGGGGCGGCGCGACGGCGGTGATCCGGGCGTACGCCAGGACCACCACCCGACGCTGATGCGGTTCCGGGCCGGGGTGCTGGACCGGGCCGCCATCGCCGAGGGCGACGTCGTGCTCGATGTCGGCGCGGGCACCGGGCTGATCGCGTTCGGGGCGCTGGACCGGGTCGGCGAGACCGGCCGGGTGATCTTCAGCGACGTCTCGGCCGCGCTGCTCGACGAGTGCCGGCGCCAGGCCGGTGACGACCCGCGCTGTGCGTTCGTGCGGGCCTCGGCCGACGACCTGGCCGAGATCGGTGACGCCACGGTCGACGTGGTGACCACGCGTTCGGTGCTGATGTACCTGCCGGACAAGGCGGCCGGCTTCCGCGAGCTGGCCCGGGTGCTGCGGCCGGGCGGGCGGCTGGCGATCTTCGAGCCGATCAACAGCTTCGTGATGCGGCAGGAGGCCCGGCTGTTCGGGTTCGACCTGGCCCCGATCGCCGATCTGGCGTCGAAGTTCCTCACCGCGTACCGCGCCGACGAGATCATCGCCGACTTCGACGAGCGCGACCTGCTGCGCTGGGCGGTGGAGGCCGGGTTCGCCTCGATCGAGCTCGACTACCGGGCCGAGGTCGACCTGCCGGCGCCGCCGCTGCCGGGGGACTGGGACCGGATGCGGCGGACCGCGCCCAACCCGCTGGCGCCGACCTACGAAGAGGCGGTGGCCGAGACGCTGACCGTGGCCGAGGCGGCGCGATTCGAGGCGTACATCAGGGAATTGATCGATATCGGCGCGCCGCGCACGACCACCCTGGCTTCCGCCTACCTGAAGGCGGTCAAGCCGGAACCTCGAGGAGCCCGGTGATCCGCTCGGCCAGGAGCAGGGCCCGGGCGTCGCCGTCGCGCCAGCTGTCGTCGCCCTCGTCGTCGGGCGCGCGCAGGCCGAGCGCGGTCATCAGGTGGGCCAGGCGGCCCGGGTCGGCGCCCCACATCGTCTCGGGCCCCGGGTAGCCGGGGTCGAACGCGACGATCGTCTCGTCGCCCACGGCGTACGCGAAATGGCTGCTGCCCGGCGCGCGTGACACCACGATGGTCTCCAGCGCGCCGGTGACGGCCGCGCGGCCGACCGACCAGCCCGTCCCGTCCTTCACGTAGACGAGTTCGTAGCTCTCACCGAGCCGGTCGGCCAGGTCGCGCGCGTCCGAGAGTTCCTTCACACCGGGAAGGTTAGATCAGGCCTTCTTGAAGAAGCGGTAGTCCGCGGTGTACTTCACCGCCGCGGTCTGACCGGCCGTGCACGCGCCGGCCGGGGCCACGCCGCCCTTGGTGTTCAGCCGCTGGATGAAGGTCACGTCGGCGAAGAGCCCGGCCTGGTTACGGACCGCCGGGTCTTGCACCTTGGCCGTGACCAGCAGCTGCGGGATGCTGTTCGGGGTGGCCGACGGCGCCGTCTTCGCGCCCGGGGTGCCCTCGACCAGGCTGCCGTCCGAGTCGGACTGCCAGCTCGGTCCGCGGAAGTGGATGGCGCCGGCCGGCCGGACCGGCTTCACCGACAGGCCGGTGAGCACCGCGGCCGGCTCGAGCAGTGCCCAGGCCCCCGCCGTGCAGCCGTAGTTCTGCACCCCATGTGCCTTGAACACCGAGGTCAGCACGTTGCCGGCGGGCACCGCGATCGCCGCCGGGACAGAAGGCTTGCCGCCGAGGAAGCTGTCGGCCTGAACGGAGGGCGACTTGTCGGCCGCCGGCGTCTCACCGGCGAAGGAGACACCCGCGGTGACACCGGTGATGGCCAGCGCGGCGGCGCCGACGCCGGCAACGATCCGGAACGTACGCTTGTTCATCTAGTGATCCCCTGACGATGTGCGTGAGCGAGCGCCACCGACCCTAGAGAACCGAACCTTAGGGCGGGCATAAGTTCGGTCGATGCTTGCCTGAAGTGACACTCGTCAAAGGACCGGCCAGACCCGCTGGGCGCTGCTGCCCGAGAGGCTGGGCGTCTGCGGGTAGTCCTGGCTGGGCAGCGCCTCGCCGATGCGCGCGCTCCAATCCTTGTAGGTCGAGCCGTCGGGCAACTCGCGCAGCGCCTCGAGCGCGAAGAACGTGAACGCGCCGTTCGGCCGACCCTGGAAGTGCGCGTCGTAGCTGAACTCGATGTCGGCGCAGCCCGACATCAGCAGGGCGGCGTGCCGGGGCCGGCCGGCGGTCACCCGGGGCAGCTTGGCCGCCCGGGCCGCCTCGTCCTCGGTCAGGAACACCGCCGGCGGCAGGAACTTGACCTTGTCGGCGTCGCGGCGGGTCGACGGCGCGAACCGGGCCACCGAGCCGCTGTGGCAGGAGTCCGAGATCATCACGACGCGTACGCCACGGGCCCGGTCGCTGAGGATCTCGTACAGCTCGTCGTCGAGCAGCGGGCCCTTCTCGGCGATGTCCCACGGGCAGAGCGCCTCGTCACGCCCGTCGGGCTCGTCACCGTTGTCGTCCCGCACCCAGGTGCCGTGCCCGGAGTAGGTGATCACCACGTCGTCGCCGCCGGTGGCCTCGCCGACCAGCGTGCGCATGGCCGCGCGCATCGCCTCGCCGGTGGCCTCGGCGTCGAGCATCAGCCCGACCTCGAAGCCGCGCGCGGTGAGCTCGGCCGCCCAGTCGTTCGCGTCGTTCACGCAGCCGGCCAGGTCGCTGCCGGTGCCCGGATAGTCGTTGATCCCGATGCAGAGTCCCCGTCTCATCCGACCAGGATCCTGGACGGCGCATCGGAACGCCGTCCAGGATCCGACTCAGTAGCGGGCGTATCCCGGCATCTGCGGCCTCTTCGGGGTCGAACGGTTCCGCAGCCGTACGCGCAGCAGCAGCCCGACGCCGACGAGAACCAGCACCGCGCCGACGATCAGGCCCGGGCCGAGCAGGCTCGGCGTGCTGTCCTGACCGGCCGCCAGCCGGCTGTCGGAGTCGGGGGGAGGCGGGAGGGCGGCCGCCGGTTCGGACGGTTCTTCCGACGGCTCTCCCGAGGGCTCTTCCGAGGGCTTCTCGGAGGGTGGCGCGGCCGAGGATCCCTTGACGTCGCTGGAACCGCTGGCCTTCTCCAGCAGCGTGCCCCCGGCGCTGAAGGCCTCCGCGTCGAACGTGATCTTCCCGTCCGCCGCGCCTCCGGCCACCGAGACGAGATAACGACCGGTGACCGTACGGCCACGGCAGAGCGTGCCGGGATCGACCTGGTTGTCGGTGATCCGGGTCCGGCCACCCTCTTCGCGGGCCTGGGTGGGGAAGGCGTCGTCGCCCTCGACCCGGTTGACGCGGACCTTCTCGGGATCGGTCCCCTCCACGCCGACGACGAGCGAGAACCGGACCTTCTGGCAGCGGCCCCGGTTGTCGGTGGAGACCACCACCTCGACGATCTCCGGGTCCTCGCCGGCCTCGACCTCGGCCGGCACCTTCGTCAGCTTCAGCTCCACCCCCGGCACCTCGGCCCGAGCCGGGCCGGGGAGCAGGAGCGTGGTCAGTAAGGTCAGGGCGGTCGAGAGCAGCAGGGCAGCACCACGATGCCGCACGGCAATCATCTCCTCACGCAGGGGAGTCACGGTCCCCGCACACCAGGTAGTTCGCACGGCCCGGACGTTTGGTTCACCGGGTGGTCCGGCTCACCACCGGACGGGACCTTATTTTTCCCTTAGCTGACCGTTGCGTTTCCATGTCTCCGCAGCTCACAGCGTCTTCACGAGAGTGGGCTGGCACGGTCTGACGAGTTGGTCGCCAATCTTCTCGGAGAAGGTTCATCCGAACACGGCTTGCCTACGTACATGGGGAGGGCACGAACAGGCCGCAACGCAGGGTGCAAACGGGCAAAGGAGAACCGCGGCCGCCCCGGCCCCCAGAACTGAAGCGCGGGGCATCCCCCACGGATGCCGGCGTCCCGGATGCCCTTCGGACGCGACACCGCTGCGGAGAACGAGGAGTCAATGGCTCGGACGAGATACAACGAACGAACCGCCAGTCGGCCCGAGCCGGTGGCCGTCGGCGCCACCGGCGGACGGAAGCCACCGTCCAAGTGGTCGGTCGCTGTGCTCGTGGTATCGATCCTCACGGCCTTGTGGGCCGCGGCGATGCTGACCCCGTTCGGCAGGGTCGGGTACTACTACTTCTTCGCGTACTCCGAGTACTACATGGGCGTGCTGACCCTGGTGTCGCTGTCCATCACGATCATGGTCGGGCTGGTCTCCACCGACCGCCTGGTGCTCTCCATCCGGCAGCGCGTGCTGCTCCAGTCGGCCCACCGCACCACCGGCGTCATCGCGGTGACGTCCCTGGTCGCCCACGTGTGGACGAAGTTCATGGAAGAGCACATCACCGCGATCGACATGTTCATCCCGTTCCTGTCGCCCTACAACCGGGTGTACATCGGCCTCGGCACCCTGTCCGGCTGGGTCATGATCATGGTGATGTGGACCGGTCTGGCCCGGTCCAAGTTCATCGGCCGGGGCAAGCCGTGGATGTGGCGCTCGATCCACGCCGTCTCGTACCTGATGTGGCCGCTCGCCCTGATCCACGGCCTGGCCGCCGGCCGCCCGGCCGCCACCTGGGTCACGGTCAGCTACGTGGTCTGCGTGCTGGGCGTGCTGATCGGCCTGGCCGTGCGCCTCTCGGTCAGCCTGAACCGCAAGAAGGACTTCAGCTCCACCTCGACCGGCTCGATGCGCCCGGTCGGCGAGGCGGCGCGGGACGACGCCCCCCGGCGCAAGCGCCGCGAGGAGCGCGAGGAGCGCCCGGAGCCGGTCGGGCCGGCCACCTTCAAGCCGGCCAGCCCGCGCCCGCCGGTGATGATGCCGCCCGCCAGCTCCATGCCGGCCAGCTCCATGCCGGCCAGCTCCATGCCGGCCAGCTCCATGCCGGCCAGTGCCATGCCGGCCGGCGCGATGCCGATCAGCAGCAACCCGATCAGCCCGATGCCGTACGAGGACGACGGCTACGGCCGCCGTGGCCGCCGCCGCGCCGAGGAGCGCTACGACGAGCCGACCGGCGCCATGTCGCGCCGCGCGATGGAGGGCTACGACGAGCCCACCGGTCAGATGTCCCGCCGCGCGATCGAGGACGAGCGCTACCGCTACGACGAGGCGCCGCGCCCGCGTGGCGGCCGCTACGAGGACGTTCCCCGTCGTTACGACGACGACCGGTACGAGGACGTCCCGCGCGGCCGCCGCTACGAGGACGCCCGGTACGAGGAGGCCCCGGTCCCGCCCCGCGGGCGCCGCGGCGACTACCGCACCGGCGAGTACGAGGCCTACGACGACACCCCGCGGCGCTCCCGCCGGGACGACGTCGACCGGGCCGACTCCGGCCGGCACAGCCGCAGTGAGTTCGTCGACCTCGCCCCGCAGTCCGAGGGATGGCGTGGCCGGTCGGACGCGAACTACATGGAGCCCGACGAGACCCCAACGCTCGTCGACATGGCTTCGCGTCGTGCTCGCCGTCAGGCGCAGCAGGCGGAACCGATCCGGCCCAGGGGAGGCGGCCGGCGCGATCGGGTCAGTGGGGGAGACGAATCGCTAGACGACGCCGGGTACTGGCGTCAGCTCAGGGGAGAGGCTCGCTAGGTGAGTTCGTCGCAGGTCCCGCCGGTCACCAGCATCGGCACACCGCGTATCACCGCGGGCTTCGACGAGTACGGCCGGTTGGATCTCGCCACGCACCAGGAGGTGCACGGCGGGTTCGCTCAATTGTCATCGGGTGAGCTCATCGGGCTGGCCGACCGGATCGAACTCCGTGGCCGCGGGGGTGCGGGCTTCCCGTTCGCCCGAAAAGTACGTGCTGTCCTCGACTCCTGCCGCCGGCAGGACCTGCCGCCGGTGGTCGTCGTCAACGCCACCGAGGGCGAACCGCCGTCGTGGAAGGACAAGGTGATCCTCACCCGGGGACCGCACCTGATCCTCGACGGCGCCGCCCTGGCCGCGGCCGCCCTCGACGCCGAGGAGATCGTCATCGGCATCGCCGACGACGGTATCGGCATGACCTCGCTGGCCGCCGCGCTTGCCGAGCGCCGGATGCCGGTGCCGACCCGGATCGTCACGGTGCCCCACCGGTTCATCTCCGGTGAGGGCGGCGCGCTGGTCCGCGGCATCAACGGCGAGGCGCACATCCCGCCCGGGCGCAAGGTGCGCTCCAGCGACAACGGCGTGATGGGCCTGCCCACCCTGCTGTCCAACGCCGAGACGTACTCGCAGCTGGCGATCGCGGCCCGGCTCGGACCGTGGGAGTACAACGCGGTCGGCATCCCGGAGGAGCCCGGCACGGTCATGCTGACCGTCGGCGGCTCGGCCAGCGCGCCCGCGGTCATCGAGGCGCCCACCGGCACCCCGGTGATGGACATCCTCAACATGTGCGGGGCCGACATCGGCCCCGGCCTGCTGGTCGGTGGCTACCACGGCAAGTGGATCAGCGCCGAGGCGGCCGAGACGGTGACCGTCTCCCGCAAGGGCTTCGCGGCGGTCGGCGGCACGCTGGGCGCCGGGATGCTGATCCCGATCGGCTCGGCCACCTGCCCGCTGGGCGAGGCCGCGCAGGTCGTGCAGTACCTGGCCGGCGAGTCGGCCGGGCAGTGCGGTCCCTGCCGGATGGGCCTGCCCGACCTGGCCCGCGCGGTCACGCTGGTCGCCCTGGGCGGCAGCGCGCTCGAGCACGTGCGGGCGGCGGCCGGTGTGGTCAAGGGCCGGGGGGCGTGCAGCCACCCGGACGGCACGTCCCGGTTCGCGCTGTCGGCGCTGGAGGTCTTCGCCCGCGACGTCGAGGCGCACGCCAACGGCGAGGGCTGCGGCAAGCAGGTGCGCGGCGTTCTGCCGCTGCCGTACCAGGCCGAGCAGGGCGCCCGGAAGCTCGCGGTGGACTGGTCGCGCTGTGACGGGCACGGGCTGTGCTCGGCGGTCGCCCCGGAGATCATCCGGCTGGACGCGAACGGCTTCCCGGCGTTCCCGCAGACGCCGCTGCCGCCGTGGCTGGAGAACGGCGCGCGCAAGGCGGTCAACGTCTGCCCGGCGCTCGCGCTGCGGCTGGAGGGGGCTCCGACGTGATCCGCAAGCTGCTCGTCGCCGCCCTCGGTCTGGGACTGCTGGCCGGCTGTGGCACCGCGGCGGCGCCGGCCGCGCCCCCGCCGGCTGCTCCCGCTTCCGCGTCGTCTGCTCCCGGCGGGCCGCCCGCGCCGGCCAAGGTCGCGGCGTCGCTGGCCTTCGCCGGCAAGACGCTCGACGGGCAGGCTTTCGACGCGGCCACGCTGGCCGGCAAGCCCGCGCTGCTCTGGTTCTGGGCCCCGTGGTGCGCGACCTGCGCGGGTCAGGCCAGCTCGGTGCAGGAGGTGCAGCAGGAATACGCCGGGAAGCTCGGCGTCCTCGGCATCGCCGGCCTGGGCAGCAACGCCGAGATGCACGAGTTCGTCAGCGACCTGGAGATCCCCGACGTCCGCACGCTGGACGACCAGGCCGGCGCGGTGTGGCGCAAGTTCGGCATCACCCAGCAGAGCACGTACGTGCTGATCGACGCCCAGGGCAAGGTCGTCACCAGCAGCTATCTCGACGCCGTCGACCTGCCCGCCAAGGTGAAGACCCTGGTGGGCTGAGCATGCTGGCGCTGGCGATCACGGCCGGGATGCTGGGCGCGGTGAATCCCTGCGGGTTCGCCCTGCTGCCCGCGTACCTCTCGGTCCTGGTCGCCGGCGACCGCTCCGGCGGGCCGGTCGCGGCCGTCGGCCGTGCGCTGCGCTGCGCCCTCCTGCTGACCCTGGGGTACGTGCTGGTCTTCGGCGCGTTCGGCCTGGTGCTGACCCCGATCGAAGATCTGCTCCAGCCGCGGTTGCCCTGGCTGACCGTGGTGCTCGGCCTCGGGCTGGCGCTCGCCGGGGCCTGGTTGGTCACCGGGCGTGCCCTGCCCCGGCTGGGCGGCGGGTTGCGCGCGCCGCGGCTGACCGGCTCGGCGTGGTCCACGGTGGCCTTCGGCATGGCGTACGCCCTGACCTCCCTCGGGTGCGCCGCGGGCCCGTTCCTGGCCATTGTGGTGGCCGGCACTCGAACCGGTTCACCCCTCGACGGCCTGAGCCTGTTCCTGGCCTACGGCGCCGGCATGGGCCTGGTCATCTCGGTCGCCGCGGTGGCGGTGGCCCTGCTCCGCGACTCGGTGATCGGCCGGATGCGACGCGTGTCGGCGCTGGCGCCCCGGATCAGCGGCGTCGTCCTCATCGTCACCGGTTGTTACGTGGCGTGGTACGGCGTCTACGAGCTGCGGGTGGCCGCCGACCGCAAGGCCGCCGGCGCCGACCCGGTGGTGACCGCGGCGGGCCGGGTGCAGGAGGCGATCGCCGGGTTCGTCGGCGGCGCCGGCGCCCTGTGGCTGCTCGCCGCCCTGGCCGTGCTGGCCACCGCCGCGGTCCTGGCCGCCCGCCGCCCCCGCCCGGTGGTAGCTCAGGGCGCCATTGGGGCGTCGGATACCGCCACGCGCCACCACTCTTCGAAGCCGGCGTGATTCTCTTCAGGTACGCCCGATCTGCGCCCGTTGCGCGTACGCCAGAGCCTCTTTGGCCAGCTCGAGCCACGGGACGTCGGAATCGGGAGCGAGCACGAACCACTCCCGCATCGGCGCGCCCCCGAGGCCGGCGAAATAGTCGCCGTAGCCGCGCGTGACCAGTTCGTCAACCAGATCGCGGGGCAGTTTCACGGCCAGGCTGGGCCCGCTGAGCATGGCGATCACCCGGCCCTCGTAGCGCAGCGCGGGGGAGTGGAAACGGCGCCCGCCCGCGGGTGGCGTGGCACCCAGGCCGGCCATCGCGGCGATCAGCTCGTCGAACCGATCCTCCGGATTCATGCCGCGAATGTTATCGCGGGGGCGGCCCTCCGCGGTCAGGTGAACGGCGTGTGTGGACGCTCCAGCCGCCGACCGTCCAGTACGATGTCGACCCGCTCCTGGTAGAACGACAAAAGCCCGCGAATCCGCGGATTCTCGGCGATCGGCTCCGGATAGGACCAGGCCACATCGGGTACGGCCGGATGCGACCAGTAGCGCGCCCCCCTTGTACGGGCACCGGGTCACCGTCTCGCTGGCCACGAGCAGGTCGGCCCGCACGTCGGCGAACGGCAGGTAGTAGCGCGTCGGCAGGTGGGTCTCGAAGAGCAGATACGGACGTGCGCTGTCCGCCACCTTGTCACCGCCGACGAACACCTCGACCCGCCGCGACGACGGCAGCACATCGACCCGGTGGTACGGGCTCCGCGCGTGAACGAAGACCTGCTCGTCCTCCTCCCACCACTCCAGGGTGTCCCACGAAAAGGTGACATGACCCGTCAGCTCGGGAAAGGCATCGCCGTCCACGTCGCCCGCTGCCGTTCGACAGTCGTCGGTTCTTGGAGGGCGACCATTTACTCAGAATGAAGCGCGGCCGGCTCGTCATGGACGCGCCAGCGGCCAGAGCCGGTCGTGCGGCCTCGGCGGGAGCGACGGTCTGTGCCACCCACTCAGGCGCGACATCAATTTCTTGATCTTGATGTGGGGCTGGAAGAGAAATCTTGAGGTGGGCTTGACTCTCCAGCGGCTGGAACGTTGAGGATCATCCCATGGACGACCTGCTCACCATTGGACAGCTCGCGCGCCTCAGCGGCCTCGACGTGCGCACCCTGCGCTTCTGGTCGGACGAGGGCGCGATCCCGCCGGCCGGGCGTTCGGCGGGCGGCTACCGGCTCTACGACGCCGCGGGGGTGGCCCGGGTCGAGCTGGTTCGCACGCTGCGGGAGCTCGGGCTCGGGCTGGGTGACGTGCGCCGGGTGCTCGACGGCACGACCACGGTGGCGGCGGTGGCCGAGATGCAGGTGGCGGCGCTCGACGCGAAGATCCGTTCGCTCAAGGTCAGCCGGGCGGTGTTGTCCACCGTTTCGAAACGTGGTTCCAGCGCGGAGGAGACAGCACTCATGAATCGGTTGGCGCGGCTTTCAGCGGCCGAACGTGTACAGATCATCGACGATTTCAAGGCGGAGGTGTTCGGCGGTCTCGACATTGATGCGGGTCAGCGTGACAAGCTGCGCGCGTTGCGGATCGACCTGCCCGACGATCCGACGCCCGAGCAGGTGGATGCCTGGATCGACCTGGCCGAGCTGGTTCAGGATCCGGGATTCCGGGCGCGGATGCGGGTCTTCCTGGAGCTGAGCACCCCGGTGCCCGGTCAGCCCAAGCCGCCGGGCGCGCGCATCTGGTGGGCCCGGCAGGTGGTCGAAACCGTGGGCGAGGCCCGGCGGGACGGGATCCACCCGGATGGGCCGGCCGCGGCCGAGCTGGTCGCGGACATGTTCAGGAACGATGATCTGGCCGCCGTGCTCGCCTGCCTGGAGGCGGGCATCGAGGCGGGCGCCGAACGGTACCGCCTGCTCGCCTCCCGGGTGCGTGGACAACGCAGCTGGCCCGACGCCACCGACGACCTTGACTGGCTGGCCACCGCGTTGCGTCATTTGTCACGCTGACCGGATGGGCAGCCAGTCGCGGGCCAGGAGGCCGAACAGCAGCTCGTCGGTCCACTCGTTCTTGTGCCAGGAGTGTTCGCGTCGCAGGCCCTCGCGGGTGAAGCCGGCCCGTTCCAGGAGGCGGGCCGACGCGGTGTTGCGGGCGTCGCACCCGGCCGACACGCGGTGCAGGCCGCGCACCCGGAACAGGTGCCCGAGCAGCCCGGTCACCGCTTCGGTGGCGTAGCCCCGGCCCTGCTCGGCCCGGGCCAGCGTGAAGCCGATCTCGGCCTGCATCAGGTTCTCGTGGGTGTTGACGCCGACGTCGCCGACGAGCACCCGGTCGGCGACGCGTTCGATCGCGTACTGGAACCAGCCGGGGATGTCGGGCTCGCCGTCGCCGAAGTACGGCACCGGCGCCGTCGGCTCCCAGCTCTGGTAGCGGGCCACCGCCGGGTCGGCGCGGTAGGCGGCCAGAACCGGGGTGTCGGACGGGCGGAAGCGGCGCAGGACCAGCCGTTCCGTGGCGATCATGCGGGGCAGACGTCGGCGACGATCACGCTCACGTTGTCGGGGGCGCCGGCGTCCAGGGTGCGGCGGACCAGCTGCTCGGCGCAGGTCTTGCGGTCGGGCTCGTGCTTGAGGACCTCGGCGATCTGGTCGTCCTCCACGTAATCGGTCAGACCGTCACTGCACAGGAGGAAACGGTCGGCCGGCTGGATCGGGATCATCCGGCCGGCCGGGCGGAACGGGCCGCCCTGGACGGCCTGGGTGACCAGGGCGCGCTGCGGGTGGCGCCGAGCGTCGTCGGGCGAGAGGACGCCCTGGTCGACGAGCGCCTGGACGTAGGTGTCGTCCCTGGTCAGCTGGTTCATCTCGCCGTCGCGGAGCAGGTAGAGGCGGGAGTCGCCGACGTTCAGCGCGGCCACCCGGTCGCCGGCCAGCAGCATCGCCGTCACCGTCGTGCCCATGCCGTCGCGGGCGTCGTCGTCGGCCACCGCTTCCAGGATGCGCTGGTTCGCGGTCTCCACGGCGTCGATCACGTCCTGCAGCGGCTCGCCGCCGTCGGGGCGTTCGTCGACCACGGAGAGGGTCTTCACCAGGATGTCGCTGGCCAGTTCGCCGGCGGGCAGCCCGCCCATGCCGTCGGCGATCACGAGCAGCCGCCGGCCGACGAAGACCGCGTCCTCGTTGTTGTTCCGGACCAGCCCCTGATCGGAGGCGCCGACCGCGCGGATGACGAGCGTCATGTCTCCAAGCCTGCCAAACCCCGCCGTCCGCGTCTCTAGTACACGTTACGTAGGGTTGAGTATGTGATGCCGGTGCCGATGGTAGGACGCGACGCCGCTCTGCGCGAACTCAGGGAGGCCTGGGCACGCGTCAAGCGCACCGGCCGGCCCGTCCCCGCGGTGATCACCGGCCTGCCCGGCACCGGGAAGAGCACCCTCGCGGCGGCCGCCGCCCCGCCCGACGCGCTGATGGGCCGGGCCCGCCTGCACACCCCCGCGCCGTACGACTGGCTGGCCTCGGCGCTGACCGGCCACGACCTGGCCGGCCTGGACCTGCCCCGGGACGCCCTGCGCTGGCTGGCCCAGGACCCCGACCTGCCCCGCGAGCGCTACACCCCCGACGCCCTCCTGCGCATCGCCGTGGCCACCGTCCACGCCGTCGTCGCCGGCCGGCCCCGGGTGCTGGTCGTGGAAGACCTGCACGCCCTCGACCCGGCCAGCCTGAACCTGGTGGCCGAACTGGCCACGACCGACCTGCCGGCCCTCCTGCTGGTGACCAGCCAGCCCCCCGACGCCGCCGTATCCCCGCTGCTCACCGCCCGCACCCTGGCCTGCCTCTCCGGCGTGCCCGGCGCGTCCCGGCACCACCTCAACGCCCTCGACGCCACTCAGGTGGGTCAAATTCTTGATCACGTGTACGCCGACAGCACGCTTGCGCCCGACCTGGCCGACGCGGTCTGGCGCCGCACCGGAGGCAACCCCTACCGCCTGACCGAGCTCATCGCCGTGGAGGGCTCCGGCGGCCCGTCCGGCCTGGCCGGCCACCCCGCCGCCGCCGACCTGACCGCCCGCGAGCGCGAGGTATTGGGCCTGCTGGCCGAGGGGATGTCCAACAAGCAGATAGCGCGGGTCCTGGGCATCTCGGTCCGCACGGTCACCGTCCACGTGTCCAACTTGCTCCGCAAGACCGGCGCCGCCTCCCGCACCGAAGCCGCCCTGAAGGCCGTACGCGCCTGATCCCGGCCCAGCGAAGCCCTGCACCGAGGGTATATACGCGGTGTATACCTCCGGTGTATGGTCGCCGGCATGAGTGTTCCCCTCACCCTCCTCGGCCTGCTCGATCGAGAGCCCAGCCATGGGTACGACCTCAAGCGCGCCTACGACACCTACTTCGGCCGGGGCAAGCCGCTACCGTTCGGGCAGGTCTACTCGACGCTGAGCCGGCTGGCCCGGGACGGCAAGGTGGTGATCAGCGAGGTCGGCCCGGGCGTCGGGCCGGACCGCAAGCAGTACGTCATCACCGACGTCGGCGCGACCGATGTGGACCAGTGGCTGACCCAGGCGGTCGAGCCGGAGCCCCACCTGCAGAGCCTGCTGTTCACCAAGGTGGCGCTGGCGCTGATGCTGGACCGCCCGGCCGAGGAATACCTGGACACCCAGCGCCGCGCCCACCTGCAGCGGATGCGCGAGCTGACCGAGATCAAGCGGGCCGGTGGGCTCGTCGACGTGATGCTCGCCGATCACGGCCTCTATCACCTGGAGGCCGACCTGCGCTGGATCGAGGCGACCAGCGCCCGGCTCGACGCTCTGCGGAAGGTGGTCCGGCCGTGACGATCGCGGTGGAGGCACGTGAGGTGGTGTTCTCGTTCGGGGCGACCCCGGCGCTGCGCGGGGCGAGCATCTCCGTCGAGCAGGGCGAGATCCTCGCCATCATGGGCCCGAGCGGGTCCGGCAAGTCGACGCTGCTGCACTGCCTGGCCGGGATCCTCGTGCCCGGCTCGGGCGAGGTGTGGTCCGGCGGCGAGCGGGTCGACACCATGTCCGAGTCCCGGCGCAGCGTGCTGCGCCGGGAACGCTTCGGGTTCGTGTTCCAGTTCGGGCAGCTGGTGCCCGAGCTGACCGTGGTCGAGAACGTGGCGTTGCCCTTGCTGCTGGCCGGCGTGAAACGGGCCGAGGCGCTGCGCCGGGCGGGCGGCTGGTTCGCGCGGCTCGGCCTCGAGGGCCTGGAGCAGCGCCGGTCCGGTGAGCTCTCCGGCGGTCAGGCGCAGCGGGTCGCGCTGGCGCGGGGGCTGGTGGCCGAGCCGCGGGTGCTGTTCGCCGACGAGCCGACCGGCGCGCTCGACTCACTCACCGGCGAGCAGGTGATGGACCTGATGGTGGGCACGGCCCGGGAGCAGGGTACGACGGTCGTCCTGGTCACCCACGAGGCGCGGGTCGCCGCGTACGCCGATCGCGAGGTCATCGTGCGCGACGGTCACGTGATCGCGGCCGACCGGATCGCCTCATGATCCGCTTCGGTGTCCGCCTCGCCGTCTCCGGCGGTCGCGAGGCCCTCACCCGCCTGGTCGTCATCGCGCTCGCCGTCGCCGTCGGCGCCGGCCTGCTGCTGGTCACGCTGGCCGGCGTCAACGCGGTCAACTCCCAGCTCACCCGGTACGCCGCGCTCTACCCGACGCAGCCGGCGGGCGACGTGGCGGAACCGCTGTGGTGGTCGACCCGCGAGGACTTCCACGACGGCGAGCTGATCACCCGGGTCGACGTCGCCGCCACCGGCCCCGGCTCACCGACCCCGGCCGGCATCCCGGTGACACCGCGGCCGGGACAGTTCTACGCCTCACCGGCGCTGGCCCGGCTCCTGGCCACGGCGCCGCCCGGCCAACTGGGCGACCGTTACCCGGGCCAGAACCTCGGCGTCATCGGCAACGACACGCTGGCGTCACCGGACTCGTTGCTCGTCATCGTCGGTGGCACTCCGGACCAGGTCGCCAAGCTGCCGCACGCCCGGCGGCTGGCCACCGTCGGCGACCAGCCGCCCGCCCTGCCCGAGACCGTCGTCGACCTGATCCTCGGCGTCATCGCCGGCGGCCTGCTGTTCCCGGTGCTCATCTTCATCGGCACCGCCACCCGCCTCAGCGCCGCGCGCCGGGAGCAACGGTTCGCGGCGATGCAGCTCGTCGGCGCCACGCCACGGCAGATCTCGGTGATCGCGGCGACCGAGGCGGCCCTCGCCGCGGTGGCCGGCGTGGTCCTCGGCTTCGCGTTGTTCTACGCGTTCCGCGGCCGGCTCGCCGGCATCCCGTTCACCGGCGACCCGTTCTTCCCCTCGGACATGTCCCTGCGCCCGCTGGACGTGCTGGTGGTCGCGATCGGGGTGCCGGCCGGCGCGGCGCTGGCGGCGTGGGTCTCGCTGACCCGCGTACGGATCTCTCCGCTCGGCGTCACCCGGCGGGTCACCCCGCGCCCGCCGCGGGCCTGGCGCCTGACCCCGCTGGTGCTCGGGATCGCCCTGCTGACCTTCGCGATCGGCCGCAAGCCGGAGACCTCGGGCGGGCAGACCGCCATCTTCCTGCCCGGCCTCCTGCTCGTCATGACCGGCCTGCTGCTGGCCGGGCCGTGGCTCACCATGGCCGGCGCCCGCCTGATGGCCCGGCGGGCCCGCCACCCCGCCACGCTCATCGCCGCCCGGCGCCTCGCCGACAACCCGAAGGCCGGCTTCCGCGCGATCAGCGGCATCATGCTCGCCCTGTTCGTGACCAGCGTCGCCGTCGGCGTGATCACCACGATCGTCGCGGAGCGCGGCCCGGCCCGGCGCGGCTCGACCGACGCCGCCACCCTGTCCACCGCCTTCTACGAGGAACCACCCACCGTCCCGGACACCCTGATGGCGGAGCTTCGCGCGATCCCCGGCGTGCGGACCGTCACGAAGATCCACTCCAACCCGGTGCAGGGCGGCGAGGCCGGCGTGATCGCCTGCGCCGACATCCCGGCGGTGTACGGGCGGTGCGCGGCCGGCACCGACGTGGCCGTCGTGGCGGGCAACTTCATTCCCTGGCGCGAGTCGGCCTCCGCCACCCGTGTCTGGCCCGCCGCGCCGCTCACCTCGGCCGCGGTGGCGAAGCTGCCGGTGGTGTCCATCGTGGTCGGCACGGATGGTTCGGCCGCCCCACGCGAACGGGCGCGCACCGTGCTCTCGCTCGCGTTCCCGGACTTCTGGGTGGCCGCGAACGCCCCCGGCGAGTTCGAGTCGACCCTCACCGACCAGCTGAGCGGCTGGAAGCAACTGGCCGACGTCATCATCATCGCCAGCCTCGGGCTGGCCGGGTGCAGCCTCGCGGTGAGCGTGGCCGGCGGCCTGACCGAGCGGAAGCGCCCGTTCAGCCTGCTGCGCCTGAGCGGCGTGCCGGTCAGCGTGCTGCGCCGGGTGGTGGCCCTGGAGAGCGTCGTCCCGATGCTGACCGTGGCCGTGGTGGCGATCGGCATGGGCTTCCTGGCGGCCCAGCTCTTCCTCCGCGCCCAGATGGACTACACGCTGATCGCCCCCGACGCCGAGTACTACGTCATCGTGGTGGTCGGCCTGGCGGCCTGCCTGGGCATCATCGCCTCCACGCTGCCCCTGCTCGAACGCATGACCGGCCCGGAAACCGCCCGCAGCGAGTGACCGGTCGCGATCGGGAAGCGTGGTCAGCCACGCGACGGCGCGCAAGGCCGGGGGGCCGCGTCAGCGGCGGGCGTGACCACTCACTCACGTTGCAGGGAGGGCGGCCGCGGAAGCGGAGCGTGCGGCCGCCCGGACCGACCTCGGCGGGAGCAGCGGTCTGTACCACCCACCCAGGCACGACATATTGCTCTTGATCTTGAAGTGGCGTCGGACGAGGAAGTGATCTTGGGTGTGGGGGGCGGGGCGGCGCGACAACGCGTACCCGCCTAAGCGACAATCCCACCGTGACGACCAGTATTCATCAGCGCATCGCTACAGAGCTCGGGGTTCGGGAGAACCAGGTGGTCGCGGCGGTCGACCTGCTTGACGGGGGCGCCACCGTGCCGTTCATCGCCCGGTACCGCAAGGAGGTCACCGGGACCCTGGACGACCAGCAGCTGCGCACCCTCGAGGAGCGGCTCGGCTACCTGCGTGAGCTGGAGGAACGGCGCGCGGCGATTCTCGATTCGATCCGGTCGCAGGGCAAGCTGGACGACGCGCTCGAGGCGCAGATCCTCGAGGCCGACACCAAGGCGCGGCTCGAGGACATCTACCTGCCGTACAAGCCCAAGCGCCGCACCCGCGCCCAGATCGCCCGTGAGGCGGGGCTGGAGCCGCTGGCCGAGCTGCTGATCGGCGACCCGAACCGAAACCCGCCGGACGAGGCGGCCGCGTTCGTCGACGCCGACAAGGGGGTGGCCGACGCGCAGGCCGCGCTGGACGGCGCCCGGGCGATCCTGATCGAGCGGTTCGCCGAGGACGCCGACCTGATCGGTGAGCTGCGGGAACGTATGTGGACGCGGGGGCGGCTGGCGGCCAAGGTTCGTGCGGGCAAGGAGACCGAGGGCGCCAAGTTCAGCGACTACTTCGACTTCGCCGAGCCGTTCCCGAAGCTGCCGTCGCACCGGATCCTCGCCATGTTCCGCGGCGAGAAGGAGGAGGTCCTCGACCTCACCATGGACCCGGCGGCTTCGCCCGAGGAGGAGGACCGCTCGTACGAGGCCTCCATCGCGGGCCGCAACGGGATCGTCGACCAGGGCCGGCCGGGCGACAAGTGGCTGGCCGACACGGTGCGCTGGGCCTGGCGTACGCGCATCCTCATCCACCTGGGCGCCGACCTGCGCGTCCGGCTGTGGCAGGCGGCCGAGGACGAGGCCGTCCGCATCTTCGCGTCGAACCTGCGTGACCTGCTGCTCGCCGCGCCGGCCGGCACCCGCGCCACGATGGGCCTCGACCCGGGCTTCCGCACCGGCGTGAAGGTGGCCGTGGTCGACGGGACCGGCAAGTGCGTGGCGACGTCCACGATCTACCCGCACGTGCCGCAGAACAAATGGGACGCCTCGCTGGCGATCCTGGCCAAGCTGGCCAAGGAACACCACGTCGACCTGATCGCCATCGGCAACGGCACCGCCTCCCGCGAGACCGACCGGCTGGCCGCCGACCTGATCAAGCTCCAGCCCGACCTGAAGCTCACCAAGATCGTGGTGTCCGAGGCGGGGGCGTCGGTCTACTCGGCCAGCGCGTACGCGTCCCAGGAACTGCCCGGCATGGACGTCTCCCTGCGCGGCGCGGTGTCGATCGCCCGCCGCCTGCAGGACCCGCTGGCCGAACTGGTCAAGATCGACCCGCGCTCGATCGGCGTCGGGCAGTACCAGCACGACCTGTCCGAGGTGAAGCTGTCCCGCTCGCTGGACGCGGTGGTCGAAGACTGTGTGAACGCGGTCGGTGTGGACGTGAACACCGCGTCGGCGCCGCTGCTCACCCGGGTCTCCGGCATCGGCGCCGGCCTGGCCGAGAACATCGTGCTGCACCGCGACACCAACGGGCGCTTCCGCTCCCGGGACGACCTGCGGAAGGTGGCCCGGCTCGGCCCGAAGGCGTTCGAGCAGTGCGCCGGCTTCCTGCGCATCCCCGACGGCGACGACCCGCTGGACTCGTCGTCGGTGCACCCCGAGTCGTACCCGGTGGTCCGCACGATCCTCCAGTCGGCCGGCACCGACATGAAGACGCTGATCGGCAACGGGTCGCTGCTGCGCGGCATCAAGCCCACCGACTTCGTCACCGACACGGTCGGCCTGCCGACGATCACCGACATCCTCAAGGAGCTGGAGAAGCCGGGCCGCGACCCGCGCCCGCAGTTCGTCACGGCCACGTTCGCCGAGGGCGTCGAGAAGATCGCCGACCTGAGGCCGGGCATGATCCTGGAGGGCGTGGTCACGAACGTGGCCGCGTTCGGGGCGTTCGTCGACGTCGGCGTCCACCAGGACGGGCTGGTCCACGTTTCGGCGCTGTCCGACACGTTCGTCAAGGATCCCCGCGAGGTGGTCAAATCGGGCGATGTGGTGAAGGTTCGGGTGGTCGAGGTGGATGAGGCGCGCAAGCGGATCTCGCTCACCATGCGCCTCCAGGACAAGCCGGCACAGCGCGAGGGCGGCGGCGGTGGTGGTGGTGGCGGTCAGCGCGCTCCACGCGAGGGCGGCGGTCAAGGCGGTCAGCGCGGCGGCCCGGGGGGTCAGCGGGGGCCCCGCGAGGGCGGCGGTCAAGGCGGCCAGCGCGGTCAAGGCGGTCAGCGCGGCGGTCAGCGTCAGGGCGGCCAGGGCGGTCAGCGCGGCGGTCAGAGCGGCCAAGGTGGTCAGCGTCAAGGTGGGCAGCCGGTGAACAGCGAGATGGCGGAAGCCTTGCGCCGCGCGGGGCTGGCGAAGGACTAAAGGCAAGGTCAAGAGCTGGATGTCGTGCCTCGGTGGGTGGCGCCGACCGTCGCTCCCGCCGAGGCCGCACGACCGGCTCTGGCCGCTGGCGCGTCCATGACGAGCCGGCCGCGCTTCATTCTGCGTGAGTGGTCACCCCGAAACCACGGAACCGAACCGGTCCCGGTGTGGTCGAACGGCCACCGAGGATCGGAGGACCACATGATCGGCCGGATCACGTCCCTGTTCGCCGCGACCCTGCTGCTGGCCGCGGGCTGCACCAGCCCCGGGGCGGACGACAATCCCGAGGCGGGTGACCGGCCCGGGGTGAGTGGCCGGCCGGGGACGGGCGGGCCCGCGGCGGGCAGTCAGCCGTCCGGAGCGCCGGGGGTGAAGGCGCGGCCCGAGGGGCTTCCGGTCGATCGGCCGCTGTGGAAGGGCTGCCCGCCTCCACCCGAGCCCGCCCTGCGCCTCGTTGACGGATCGGACGCCCTGAAGCTGCCGAAGCTGGACGACACGTTCCGGCCGGTGTCCGCGAGGGTCTGCACGATCGGCTCCCAGAAGCGGGCCAACGGCGGCTACGACCGGGTGGCGATCGAGCAGAGCGTCACCGACCTCAGCACCCTGCTCCCGGCCCTGCGGCTGCCGGACGAGAAGCCGACCGACGGGCGGCTCTGCACCTTGGAGGGGCACGAGGTGCCGTGGATGGTCCTCCTGGACGAGCAGGGGCGTTATGTTCGCCCGGGTGTTCCGGTCGACGCCTGCCGCAAGCCGCGCCCCGAGTTCGAGGCCACGGTTCGCAAGCTCCACTCGACCACCGTGACGACGAGGTTCCTCGGGAAGCTCACTGACTGAGGTCGTGCAGCTGGAGGTCGCCGCGGCAGGAGTCGAGCAGGGACTGGAGGTCGGTGTCGTCGGGGCGGGGCGGGCCCTCCTGGCGGGCGAAGTAGCGGCTCAGGAAGGCCTCGACCGCGTCGCCCCGGATGGTGTCCGGTGTCGGGCGCACCGAGTCGTCGGCCTCGACCAGGAGCAGCAGCAGGTGGGGGAGGCGGCCCTGGCCGGGCATCAGCTCGGGCAGGAAGTAGCGCAGCGGCAGGCGGCGGGCGCCGAACCCGGCGTACAGCCGCAGCCGCGCATCCCCGTCGCCGTAGTCGGCCACGCCACCGTGGAACCCGGGGTCCTCGGCCTCGGCGTAGACCACGTGAGGGCGCAACTCCGTTCGCCACCGCGGCGCCGCCACCTGGATGAGCTGCCGGCCGATGCCACGGCCGCGCAGGTCGGGGCGTACCGCGAAATAGCAGAGCAGCGCCGCGCGGATGTCGGCGTACCACTCCAGGAAGAGCGACCCCACCTCGTCGCCGGACGGATCGACCGCGACCGCCCCGCGCAGCGATCCCGCCGCCAGCGCCGAGGCCAGCCGTTCCACCGGCTCGCGCTCGGCCGGCGCGAAACTGGGCGCGATCACCTTGTCGTAGAGACGCGTCAACTGCGAGGGATCGGACCGTTCATCGATCAACCGGACCTGCATCGGCCCGACTCTACAGTGGAGATGATCACCACAGGGCCCCGCTAAAGGGGCCGGGAAGAAGCTCTCAGCCCTCGAAGTGCAGCCAGACGGCGCCCAGCGGCGGCACCCGGAGGGCCGCGCTGGCGTTCATGCCGTGCCAGGGGACCTCCTCGGCGTGGACCTCGCCCAGGTTGCCGACCCCGGAGCCGCCGTAGAGCGTGCTGTCGGTGTTGATCACCTCGCGCCACACGCCGGGCCGGGGCAGGCCGATGCGGTAGCCCTCGTGCGGGACGGCGGCGAAGTTGACGATCGCCGCCAGCATGTCGCCGCTCGGGGAGAAGCGCAGGAACGAGAACGTGTTGTGCTGGCTGTCCTCGGACGTGATCCAGCGGAACCCGCTCGGCGACGTGTCCTGCGTCCACAGGGCCGGCACCCGCTTGTAGACGGCGTTCAGGTCTTGCACCAGCCGCCGGACCCCACCGCCGCGGGACGGGTCGGCGAGCAGGTCCCAGTTCAGCCCGCGCTCCTCGCTCCACTCCTGCTCGTCACCCATCTCGGCGCCCATGAAGACGAGCTGCTTGCCGGTGAACGACCACATGAAGCCGAGCATGGCCCGGGTGTTGGCCAGCTTCTGCCACTGGTCGCCGGGCATCTTGCCGGTCAGCGAGCCCTTGCCGTGCACCACCTCGTCGTGGCTGATCGGCAGGATGTAGTTCTCGCTCCAGGCGTACACGGTGGCGAAGGTCATCTGGTGGTGGTGCCACTGCCGGTAGATCGGCTCCTTCTCCATGTAGGACAAGGTGTCGTTCATCCAGCCCATGTTCCACTTGAAGCCGAAGCCGAGGCCGCCCAGGTGGGTGGGGCGGGTGACGCCGGGCCAGGCGGTGGACTCCTCGGCGACGGTGATCACGCCGGGGTTGTTCTTGTAGACGGTCGCGTTCATCTCCTGCAGGAAGCTGATCGCGTCGAGGTTCTCGCGGCCGCCGTACTGGTTGGGCGTCCACTCGCCGTCCTTGCGCGAGTAGTCCAGGTAGAGCATCGAGGCGACCGCGTCGACCCGCAGGCCGTCGGCGTGGAACTCCTCGCACCAGTAGACCGCGTTGGCCACCAGGAAGTTGCGGACCTCCTTGCGGCCGAAGTCGAAGACGTACGTGCCCCAGTCGGGGTGCTCGCCGCGCCGCCAGTCGCCGTGCTCGTACAGCGGGCTGCCGTCGAACCGGGCCAGCGCCCACTCGTCCTTGGGGAAGTGGGCGGGCACCCAGTCGAGGATCACGCCGATGCCGGCCTGGTGCAGCTTGTCGACCAGGTGGCGGAACTCGTCGGGCGTGCCGAACCGGGACGTGGGCGCGAAGTAGCCGGTGACCTGGTAGCCCCACGAGCCGCCGAACGGGTGCTCCATCACCGGCATCAGCTCGACGTGCGTGAAGCCCATCTCGACCACGTACTCGGTGAGCTGGTCGGCGAGCTCGGTGTAGGACAGGCCGGGCCGCCACGAGCCGAGGTGCACCTCGTACGCGCTCATCGGCTCTTGGTGCCACTGCCGGGTGGCGCGCTCGGACATCCACTCGGTGTCGGCCCACTCGTAGGTCGACTCCCAGACGACCGACGCGGTGGCCGGCGGCACCTCGGTGTGCTGGGCCAGCGGGTCGGCGTGCTCACGCCAGACACCGTCGCGGCCGAGGATCTTGTACTTGTACTTGGTGCCGGACCGCGCGTTCGGCACGTACAGCTCCCAGACGCCGCTGGAGCCGAGCGACCGCATCGGCCACCCGTCGTACGGCCCCCACCCGGCGAAGTCACCGACCACCTGCACGCCCCGCGCGCCCGGCGCCCACACCGCGAACCCCACGCCGGCGTCGCGCGGCTGCGCGCCGAGCACCTTCCACAGCTTCTCGTGCCGGCCCTCGCCGATCAGGTGCAGGTCGAGCTCGCCCAGCGTGGGCAGGTGGCGGTACGGATCGTCGTGCTCCTGGCCGTCCACCTCGACCCGGTAGTCGAGCACCGTGCCGGGCACCTCGGCGGCGAAGATGCCGTCCGGGTGCACCGGGACCATCGGCGTCCGCTCGCCGCCGGTCACCAGCGTGACCTCCTTGGCGCCCTTGCGCAGCGTACGGATCACGGTGTTGCCGCCCGCCGGGTGCGCGCCCAGGATCGCGTGCGGGTCGTGGGTGTCCCCGGCGATCACCGCGTTCATCGCGCGCGGGTCGGCGGCGGTGGACGGCGTGCTCGGCTGCAGGGTCATGACTCTCCTTAAAGGGGCGGTTCAGCCGACCAGCCGCGCGATGGAGCGCAACGGGATGCGCACCCATCCAGGGCGGTGGCGGGATTCGTACGCGGCCTCGTACGCGGCCTTGTCGAGTTCGTAGGCGGTGAGCAACGGTCCCTGCGCGCGCGGATCCGCACCGCTGGCCGCGGCGTACCCGTCGCAGAACGCGGCGCGGTTGCGTGCCACCCACTCCTTGGCCCGGGCGGCCAGACCTTCGTCGTCGCCGTTGTTCTCGACCAGCAGCTGGTAGGCGGCGTACTCGAACGAGCGCAGCACGCCGGCCACGTCGCGCAGCGGGGAGTCGGGGGCGCGGCGCTCGTCCAGGGGCTGGCCCGGCTCGCCCTCGAAGTCGATCAGCAGCCAGGCCGCGGGCGTACGCAGAACCTGCCCGAGGTGAAGATCGCCGTGCACGCGCTGCACGGTGACGTGCTCACCGGTCAGCTTGCGGAACCGCTCCTCGATGGCCGGCGCGGCCGAGCGCAGGTCGGGGACGGCCGCGACGTTGGCGCTCAGCCGGGCCAGCAGCGTCTCGACCGGGAAGGGCAGCTCGCTGGTGCCGAGCTCGGCGGCGAGCGTGGCGTGCACCGACGCGACCGCCTCGCCGAGCCGGTAGGACTCGCCCTGGAAGTCGCCGCCGACCTCGTCGGCGTGCAGTTCGGCGTCTTCGGCGAACAGGTCGCGGGCGCTGGCCGTGGCCATCGCCCAGCCTTCGGCCGAGTTGGACGCGTACGCGGTGACCATGCCGAGCGGCGCGTCACCGGCGTCGAACGAGCCCAGCAGCGCCGCGACGTGGGGGTTGCCGGCCCGGGCGAGGACCCGGTTGAGCTCGACGTCGGGGTTGATGCCCCGCTGCACCCGCCGGAAGATCTTGAGGATGGCCCGCTCCTCGAAGATCACGCTGGTGTTGCTCTGTTCCGCGTCGAAGACCCGCGGCCAGGCGTCGACCGGCAGCGTCACGCCGGGCTCGGGCTGGAAGGTGATGTCGCCGACGGTCTGGCCCGAGGAGATCAGCGACAGCAGGTACTGCGCGGCCGAGGGGTCGTAGAGCGCGTCGTAGCCGGTGCGCTCGCCGTCGGAGCCGATGGTGGCGACCGCGCTGTATTCCACGATCGGGCCCACGGCCCAGGACACCAGCACCTGGTAGAGGTCGGAGCTGCCGTCGGCGTACCGGGTGTCGATCAGCACGAGGTCGAGGTCGTCGCGCAATGCGGTGGTCGAGGCCGGCTCGGCCGACACCAGGGTCCGGCCGCGGCCCGCGTACCAGCGCTGTTCCGGCAACCACTCGGCGTAGGGCAGCGTCATTGCTTCTCCTCCGACCCGCAGAGCTGGAACCAGTAGAAGCCGTGCCCCGGGAGCGTCAGGAGATATGGCAGGTGCCCGATGCGGGGGAAGTTGACGTGCCCGGTCAGCTCCACCGGGGTGTATCCGGCCCAGTGCTGCAGATTCAGTTCGATGGGTTGCGGGAACCGGGACAGGTTGTTCACGCAGAGCACCACATCGTCCCCGTCCTCGCGCAGGAACGCCAGCACCGAGGGGTTCGACCCGCCGAGCTCACGGAAGGTGCCGGTGGCGAACGCGTCGTGCCGGCGGCGGACCGCGAGCATGGTCCGCGTCCAGTTCAGCAGGGAGGTCGAGCTGTCCCGCTGGGCCTCCACGTTGACCGCCTGGTAGCCGTACACCGGGTCCTGGTTGGCCGGAAGATACAGCCGTCCGGGGTTGGCGGTGGAGAACCCGGCGTTGCGGTCCGGGGTCCACTGCATCGGGGTGCGTACCCCGTCGCGGTCACCGAGCCAGATGTTGTCGCCCATCCCGATCTCGTCGCCGTAGTAGAGGACCGGCGACCCGGGCAGGGCCAGCAGCAGCGCGGTGAACAGCTCGATCTGGTTGCGGTCGTTCTCGAGCAGCGGGGCCAGCCGGCGTCGGATGCCGACGTTGGCCTTCATCCGCGGGTCCTTGGCGTACTCCGAGTACATGTAGTCGCGTTCCTCGTCGGTGACCATCTCGAGGGTGAGCTCGTCGTGGTTGCGGAGGAAGATGCCCCACTGCGCCATGTCGGGGATGGCCGGCGTCTGGGCCATGATCTCCGAGATCGGGAAGCGGGACTCGCGGCGGACCGCCATGAAGATGCGTGGCATCAGCGGGAAGTGGAACGCCATGTGGCACTCGTCGCCGCCGGTCTTGGCGTCGCCGAAGTACTCGACCACGTCGGCCGGCCACTGGTTGGCCTCGGCCAGCAGCACCCGGCCCGGGAACTCGTCGTCGATCACCTTGCGGCAGTGCTTGAGGAAGGCGTGCGTCTCGGGCAGGTTCTCGCCGTTGGTGCCCTCCCGCTCGAACAGGTACGGCACGGCGTCCAGCCGGAACCCGTCGATGCCCAGATCGAGCCAGAACCGCAGCACGTCGAGCATGGCGTTCTGCACGTCGGGGTTGTCGTAGTTCAGGTCGGGCTGGTGCGAGAAGAACCGGTGCCAGTAGAACTGCCGGCGGATCGGGTCGAAGGTCCAGTTGGACTCCTCGGTGTCCACGAAGATGACCCGGGCGTCCTGGTATTTGTCCGACGTGTCGGACCAGACGTAGTAGTCGCCGTACGGCCCGTCGGGGTCGCGCCGCGACTCCTGGAACCACGCGTGCTGGTCGGAGGTGTGGTTCATGACCAGGTCGGTGATCACCCGGATGCCGCGCTTGTGGGCCGCGTCGAGCAGCGCCACGAAGTCTTCCACCGTGCCGAACTCGGGCAGCACCCGGTAGAAGTCGCTGATGTCGTACCCGCCGTCGCGCAGCGGCGACTGGTAGAACGGCGGCAGCCACAGGCAGTCGACCCCGAGCCACTGGAGGTAGTCCAGTCGCTCGATGAGCCCGCGCAGGTCACCGGAGCCGTCCGAGCTGGAGTCGTAGAACGCCCGGACCAGCACCTCGTAGAACACCGCGCGCTTGAACCAGGTCCGGTCGGCCGGAAGGACGCGCGCGTGCTCGAAGTCGTCCGCGTTCGGGTGTTCGACCACGCCGTCCTCGACGTGGCTGCCATCGCTCGGATCGTGGTCCGCGATCGGGCCCAGGTCTTCCGTCAGGTCCATTGTTGCTCCACCTACCCCAACCGCTGAATCTCAACCGAAACTAGTCGCGCCGGTGCACGACGAAGACGTGGGCGGGCTCGACGTAAGGGTCGATCCGGACCGCGTTGTGCTGCCCCCACTCGTAGGACGCGCCGGAGATCTGGTCGGTCACCTCGAACCGGTCGTGCCAGTCCAGGCCCAGCTCGGGCATGTCCAGCACGGTGTTGCCCCACTGCACGTTCGTCGAGTCGAACGAGCAGATGACCAGGACGGTGTTGCCGGTCTCCTCGTCGCGCTTGGAGAAACACAGCAGGGAGTCGTTGTCGACCTCGTGGAAGCGCAGGTTGCGCAGCCGCCGCAGTGCCGGGTTCTGGTGCCGGATCTGGTTGAGCCGGGTGATGAACGGCGCCAGCGACCGGCCGGCCCGCTCGGCGGCGGCGTAGTCGCGCGGCTTGAGCTCGAACTTCTCGTTGTCGATGTTCTCCTCGGCGCCGGGCCGGGGCACGTGCTCGAACAGCTCCAACCCTGAGTACATGCCCCATGACGGAGAGAGCATGCTGGCCAGCACGGTACGAATCTTGAACATCGGCGGGCCGCCGGTCTGCAGGTGCGGCGGCAGGATGTCGGGCGTGTTGGGCCAGAAGTTGGGCCGCATCCAGTCGATCGACGCGAGCAGCTCCTGCATGTACTGCTTCATCTCCCAGGCGGTGGTCCGCCAGGTGAAGTAGGTGTACGACTGCGTGAAGCCGATCTTGCCGAGCCCGTTCATCATGGCCGGCCGGGTGAACGCCTCGGCCAGGAACAGCACGTCCGGTTCCTCGTCCTTGACCTTGGCGATCAGCCACTGCCAGAAGTTCAGCGCCTTGGTGTGCGGGTTGTCGACCCGGAAGATCCGGATGCCCTGGTGGACCCAGTGCATGACCACGCGGTGCACCTCGTCGCGCAGGCCCCGGTAGTCGTTGTCCCAGTTCAGCGGGTAGATGTCCTGGTACTTCTTGGGCGGGTTCTCGGCGTACGCGATGGTGCCGTCGGCGCGCGTGGTGAACCACTCGGGGTTGGTCTTGAGCCACGGGTGGTCGGGCGCCGCCTGCAGCGCCAGGTCCATCGCGATCTCCAGGCCGTGGTCGTGCGCCTCCTGGATGAAGTCGCGGAAGTCGTCCAGGGTGCCCAGCTCGGGGTGGACCGCGTCGTGGCCGCCCTCGTCCGAGCCGATCGCCCACGGCGAGCCGACGTCTTCGGGCCGGGCGACCAGGGTGTTGTTGCGGCCCTTGCGGTTGATCCTCCCGATCGGGTGGATCGGTGGCAGGTAGACGACGTTGAAGCCCATCGCGGCGACGGCGGGCAGCCGCTTCGCCGC
Source organism: Actinoplanes sp. NPDC051470 (assembly GCF_040682035.1). Classification (NCBI taxonomy): domain Bacteria; kingdom Bacillati; phylum Actinomycetota; class Actinomycetes; order Micromonosporales; family Micromonosporaceae; genus Actinoplanes; species Actinoplanes sp. NPDC051470. The sequence continues at coordinate 7,598 of NZ_JBFBAA010000042.1, read as the reverse complement.
GGTCTTGAACGTGCCGTGCTTGATCGGGGTGGCGTCCGGGCCGATCTCGGCGCCCTCGGAGCGGGGGAAGAACTCGTACCACGACGAGAACAGCGCGCGCTCACGATCGACCCACATCGCGTACGACCGGGTGGTGGTGACCAGCTGGCGGACCGGGTGGTCCCAGAGCAGCGTCTCGAGGTCGAGCGCGGGGGAGACCCGGGAGAACAGCGACCGCTGGTCGTCACGGAGCGCGGCGGCCGCCTCGCGGACCAGCTCCTGGTCGTGCTCGGGCACGATCTTCACGGCCAGGTCGAGCACGTCGGCGCCCTCGGCCAGGTCGTTGGCGAGGTCTTCGACGCCCTGCCCGGCGCCGATCTTCTTGACCACGAAGTTGCGCCAGGTCAGGTACGGGTCGTCCCACGCCTCGACCGTGAAGGTCCAGCGGCCGACCGCGTCGGGCTTGATCACCGCGTGCCACTCGTCGAGGCCGGGCGTGCCCGGCCGCATGCGGGTGAACGGCTCGTTGTGCCGGCCCGGGCCCTGCCACACCACGTTCAGGCCGAGCGCGTGGTGCCCTTCGCGGTAGGACACCGCGGAGACCGGGACGAGCTCGCCCACCACTGCCTTGGCGGGGTAGCGGCCGCAGGAAACGGACGGGGTGACGTCCTCGATCGGAAAGCGTCCGGTCATGATCTCCACCGTAATCAGAATGGCCGTGACGGATGCGGGGGTTAACAGGAACTTCTCCGTAGTGGAGCGTTCGCAAACAGACCGCCCGCGACAGTCTCAACCTACCGGAGGGCGGTCACGCGGGCTCATCGAGGAGGGGCTTCGCGCCGATGGCGAAACCCTCCTATTCCGGGCCGGCGACCAATGGGCCGATCCGCCGCCGGGCCGGGCCGCGGCTCGACCAGGCCCGAGGCGGTCTCGGCGGCCACCGTTGCGCTCCGGTTGCCTTGCGGTGCCATCGAGGTGACCCTGCTCAAGCCCGGGCCCGCCCCGCCGAGTGGTGAGTCATGACGCGGGCCGGTCCCGGCGCGCGCCGACGAGGGGATCACCCGTGTCCGGAGCCTCCAGCGACCTGTCGCCGGTGATCGCGGCGAGCGCCCACTGGCTGGCCCGTGCGTACCCGCCGGCCGCCTCCGACGGTCCCGCGCACGCCCGCGCCGAGCACCAGGCCCGCCAGGCGGCCACCGTCGCGGCGTGGCTGCGCTACCCGACCGTCATCGACGCCGCGCTGGTCGCGATCGCCGGGCCGGGCGGCTCAGCGCTGCTCGACTGGCGGGCCGGCTCCGAACCGGAGGACGATTTCGCCGCCGACGAGGGCTGGCGGACCTGGGTCGACGAGGTCGTGGTGAGCTGGGCCGCCTGCCTGCTGGCCGACCCCATGCTGGCCCGGCGCGCGGTCGACGCCGTGGTCGCCGCCATGCCGGTGCCCGAGGGCCGGCCACGCCCGCACGCCCGCCGCGGCGGCGAGTTCCGCAAGCTGATCAGCCCCGACGACAAGGACCGGGCGGCCACCGTGCTGATGCGCCACCCGGACCTGCTCGAGCCGGTCGCCGACATGCACCGCGACGACCTCTACTACCTGCTCGGCGTCGAGGCCAAGGTCGCGTAGAGCTACACCAGTGGTAGCTCAGCACTGGCTGGTTGTCAGCCGGCCAGGCGGGCCGGGAAGCCGCCGGTCGCGATCGGGCCCCAGGCGTCGATCGTGACCCGGATGAGCGACTTGCCCTGGTCCCGCATCGCCTGGCGGTACTCGTCCCAATCGGGGTGCTCGCCGGAGATCACCCGGAAGTACTCGACCAGCGGCTCGACCGAGTCGGGCAGGTCGATCACCTCGGCCGTCCCGTCGACCTGGACCCAGGCGCCGCCGAAGTCGTCGGACAGCACGCAGACCGAGACCTGGGCGTTGCGCCGGACGTTCATCGCCTTGGCCCGCTCGGGGTAGGTCGAGATCACGATCCGGCCCTCGGTGTCCAGCCCACAGGTGTTCGGCGAGGACTGCGGCCGCCCGTCGCGGCGGGTGGTCATCAGGATCGCGTGGTGCCGCGGCCGGATGAAGTCTTCCAGCTCGGCCCGCGAGACCTTGGTGTTCGTGGCGGCGGTGCGTGGCATGTGGTGCTCAGCTCCTTGTCGGTACCGGGGTGGCGGCCAGCTGGGCGGTCACCGCCGCGCCGATGATGCCGGCGTTGTTCAGCAGAGTCGCGGGCACCAGCGGCGTCTTGATGTCGATCAGCGGGAAGAACTTGTCGGACTTCTTGGAGACGCCGCCGCCGATCACGAACAGCCGCGGCGACAGCAGCATCTCCACGTGCCGCAGGTAGGTCTGCACCCGGCCGGCCCACCGCTCCCAGCTCAGGTCCTCGACCTCGCGGGCCCGGTCGGCCGCGCGCGCCTCGGCGTCGAAGCCCTCCAGCTCGAGGTGGCCGAACTCGGTGTTCGGGATCAGCGTGCCGTCCAGGAACAGCGCGCTGCCGATGCCGGTGCCGAAGGTCAGCATCATGATCAGCCCGCGCTGGCCGCGGCCGGCGCCGAAGGCCACCTCGGCCACGCCGGCGGCGTCGGCGTCGTTCAGCACCGTCGTGGGCGCGCCCAGCCGGTCGGCGAACAGCTGCGCGGCGGGCGCGTCGAGCCAGGACTTGTCGACGTTGGCCGCGGTCTTGGTCACGCCGTCGACGACCACGCCGGGGAAGGTGATGCCGACCCGCTCGTACCCCGGGAACCGGTCGGCCACCTCGGCGACCGCGTCGATCACGGCGCTGACGTCGGACGGCTGCGGGGTGGGCACCCGGTGCCGTTCCTCAAGCAGTTCTCCGGCAACCGTGTCGACCGGTGCGCCCTTCACGCCCGAGCCGCCGATGTCGATGCCGAGGATGGCCATGTCTGTCCCGTCTGCCGTGCGGATTGTCGCTGATGCTGTGTACCACGACCGGACGCCCGGCAATCACGCGGGCGCATTTCGGTTCAGTCCCGCCGACACCCACCGATCAGGGACCCCGCACAGTATCGACGGCGTGAGGAGACCCATGCGGGCCCGACCCCTAGGAACAGCCGCCACCGGCGGTCTCGCCGTGGCCCTGGCGCTCGGTGCCGGAGTGGCCACCGGGCCGGTCGGGGTGGCGAACGCCGCCGCCGCGACCGGCGCGGCGGCGGCTCCGGTCCGGCTGATGTCCGGCGAAGGCTGGCTCAACCAGGTCGGCAGCACCCTGCTCGCGCCGGTGATCCGCGGCGCCGGCGGCGACAAGGCGGACAAGGCCGACCCGGACGTCGGCAGCGGGCCGGCCGGCGTCAAGCTGACCGGCGCGGGCGTCGGCGTGGCGCTGATCGACTCCGGGGTCTCCCCGGTGCCCGGCCTGAACGCGCCGGGCAAGGTGATCAACGGGCCCGACCTGTCGTTCGAGTCGCAGGCGCCGAACCTGCGACACCTGGACACGTACGGTCATGGCACCCACATGGCCGGCATCATCGCCGGCAGCGACCCGGCGAGCGCGCCCGGCGCCACCCGCTTCGCCGGCGTCGCCCCCGGCGCTCACCTGGTCAGTCTCAAGGTCGCGTCGGCCGACGGCGCCAGCGACGTCTCGCAGGTGATCGCCGCGATCGACTGGGTCGTCGCGCACCGCGACGACAAGGGCATGAACATCCGGGTGCTGAACCTGTCCTTCGGCACCGGGTCGACCCAGTCGACGGCCCTGGACCCGCTGGCCTTCGCGGTGGAGAACGCCTGGAGCAAGGGCATCGTGGTGGTCGTCTCGGCCGGCAACGACGGCTTCGCCGCGAACAGCCTGACCATGCCGGCCGCCGACCCGGACGTGATCGCGGTGGGCGCCGCCGACGCCAGGGGCACCGAGGCCCGGGCCGACGACGTGGTCGCCGACTTCAGCAACCGCGGCAACGCCGGCCGGCACGCCGACGTGCTCGCCTCCGGCCGCTCGGTGGTCTCGCTGCGGGTGCCCGGCTCATACGTCGACCGGACCTACCCGGCCGCGCGGCTGAGCACCACCGCCGACCCGGCCCAGCGGTTCATCCGCGGCAGCGGCACCTCGCAGGCCGCCGCGGTCGTCTCCGGCGCCGTGGCCCTGCTCCTCCAGCAGCGCCCCAACCTCTCCCCGGACCAGGTCAAGCGTCTCCTGATGGCCACGGCCAATCCGATCACCGGCGCCGACGCGTACGCCGGCGGCAACGGCCAGATCGACGTCGCGGCCGCCGCGGTGACGAAGAAGCCGTCCAGCGCCCCGCAGGTCAACGTGGCCGCCACCGGGCTCGGCTCGCTCGAGCGGTCGCGCGGCGGCGTGCACGTCTACGACCCGGCCAACGACGTGGAGCTCAGCGGCGAGAGGGACATCTTCGGCCGGGCCTGGGTCGCGCCGACCTGGGCGCTCGCCTCGAAGACCCAGAACAGCTGGCGGGACGGCTCGTTCAACGGCACCCGGTGGACCGGCGGCGCGTTCGGCACGGACGTGTCCGGGCAGCGTACGTGGTCGTCGGTGGCCTGGACCGGGCGCTCCTGGGCCGGGTCGACCTGGGCCGGCCGCTCGTGGGCCGACGCGCAGTGGAACGGCCGTAGCTGGGCCGGCCGGTCGTGGGCCGGCCGGAGCTGGGCCTCGGCGGACTGGTCGGGAGCGCTATGGCAGTAGGCAGCCCGTCGTTCCGGGTCGGCGCGCTCACGGCCGTGATGGCCGTGGCCGCCGCCGCGGTGACGGCTGTCCTCGCCCGGGGCGGCGTGACCGCGCCGATCCTGCCGGGCGGGGCGTGGTGGCTGCTCGTGCTGAGCGCGCTCTTCGCGGTGACCGAGGGCTTCACGGTCTACCTACGCGTAAGGCGGGGCGCGCACGCGATCAACCTGAGCGAGTTCCCGATGGTCCTGGGCCTGCTCGCCTTCGACCCGGTCACGGTGATCGTGACCCGGGCCCTGGCCGGCGGGCTGGGGCTGCGGCTGCTCCGCCGGCAGCGCGGCGCCAAGCTGGCGTTCAACGTGGCGCTGCTGGCCGTGCAGGCGGCCGTGGCGGTGCTGGTGTTCGCCGCGGTCGCCCCGCACGCCCTCGCCGACGGCCTCGACCTGCGGAGCTGGCTGGGCGCGTACGCCGCGATGGTGATCGCCGACGTGGTGGCGGCGGTGCTGCTCACCGCCGTGATCGCCATGCACGACGACCCGGGGGAGTGGCGCCGGCTGCCGGCCGCGCTGCGCAGCGTCTGGATGGTCGCCGTGACCACCACGACCGCGTTGGTCAGCTATTCCGCGGCGATCGACGACCGGTGGGCGCTGGCGCTGGTCGCGGTGGTCGCGGTGGTGCTGTTCCTGGCCTACCGGGCGTACGACCGGCTGGGCCAGGGCAACGCCGAGGTGCAGCAGCTGTACGCGTTCACCAGCGCCCTGGACAGCGCCCGCGGGGTCGACGACCTGCTTCGACGAGGTCCTCGGGCTGCTCCGCGACGTGCTGCGGGCGGAGAACGCCGAGCTGGTCGTGCCGAACGAGGACGGCGTGCTGCGGCATCACGCGTTGCGCGGGCCGGCCACCACGACGGTGACCGAGCTGGGCTGGCCGGCCGACGACGCCTGGCTGCGGCCGGCCCTGACCGCCGGGGAACCGGTGCTGGCCGACCAGGGGATGGCGGTTCCGATCGGACCGGTCGGCGAGCGCGCCGTGCTCGTGGTCTCCGGCAGCATGTCGGACAGCGACCCGTTCGGCCCCGAGCGGCTCACCCTGTTCCGGGCGCTGGCCAACCACGCCTCGGCCGCGCTGGGCCGCGCCGACCTGGTCGACCGGCTGCGCCGCGAGGTCGAGGAGAAGCAGCACCTGTCGCTGCACGACCCGCTGTCCGGCCTGCCCAACCGGCGCTACTTCCAGCAGCTGCTGGACGAGGCCCTGACCGAGGCGCGGGCGGACGGCGCCGGCGTGGCCGTGATGCTGCTCGACCTGGACCGGTTCAAGGAGATCAACGACGCGCTCGGCCACGACACCGGCGACCGGTTGCTCCGCGAGGTCGGCGACCGGCTGAGCGCGCACCTGGCCGGCCGCGGGGTGGTGGCCCGGCTCGGCGGCGACGAGTTCGCGGTGCTGCTGCCCACCTCGGGCAGCGCCGAGGCGGCCGTGGCGGCGGCCGCCGAGCTAGGCGCCGTGGTCGAGCGCGGCGTCCGGATGGACCCGGTCACGGTCACCGCCCGGGCCAGCATCGGGCTCGCGCTGGCGCCGCAGCACGGCGACGACGCGCAGACCCTGATCCGGCAGGCCGACGTGGCCATGTACGCGGCCAAGGACAACCACAGCGGCCCGCGCGTCTACGACCCCGGCGCGGACCGGCACAGCGCCGAGCGGCTGGCCCTGATCACCGACCTGCGCGACGCGATCGAGCGCCGCGACCTGGTGGTGGCCTTCCAGCCCAAGGTCGAGCCGCGCACCGGCCGGGTGATCGGCGCCGAGGCGCTGGCCCGCTGGCACCACCCGAAGCTGGGCCCGATCGCGCCGGACGTCTTCGTGCCGCTGGCCGAGCACAGCGGCCTGATCCGCCCGCTCACCCTGCACGTGCTCGAGCTGGCCCTGCGCCGCCGGGCCGGCTGGGCACGCCAGGGCTACGACCTGGACGTGGCGGTGAACCTCTCGCCGAACAGCCTGCTCGACGCCGAGCTGCCGGAGACGGTGGCGCTGCTGCTGGCGCAGACCGGCAACCCGCCGCACCGGCTCACGCTGGAGATCACCGAGGGCACGATCCTGACCGACCCGGCGGGCAGCTCGGCCACCATCGAAAGGCTGCACGCGCTGGGCGTGAAGCTCTCCATCGACGACTTCGGGACCGGTTACTCGTCGCTGGGCCGGCTCCGTCAGCTGCCCATCCACGAGGTCAAGATCGACAAGTCGTTCGTGCAGCGCAGCGCCACCGACCACCGGGACCGCGCGGTGGTCCGCTCGGCGGTGCAGCTCGGGCACGCCCTGGACCTCCAGGTGGTCGCCGAGGGGGTGGAGGACCAGGAGACGTACGCGTACCTCGCGACCGAGGGGTGCGACGTCGTCCAGGGCTATCTGCTGTCCCGTCCGCTACCTCCGGATCAGTTCCTCGACTGGGTGATTAGTCACGGAACGTCACTCATACTTTCGGCTGGTCAGGACTCGACCGACCGGCTAGCGTAGGAAGTCTGAACGGTCGCCGCGTGCGAGCACGGCTCTCTGCTCGCTGATGGAGGACCACCCCATGATCACCGTACGTGAGGAACCAGCCCAGCTTTTAGCGGTCATGGTGGCCGTACCGGCGGGCCCGGAACGGGCCGCTGCTCGAGACCGGGCGATCGAGGCGTGGCTGCCGCTGGCCCGCCACCTCGCCCACCGCTACTCCGGCCGCGGCGAGCCCACCGACGACCTCATCCAGACCGCCAACGTCGGCCTGATCAAAGCCGTCGACAAGTTCGACCCCGAACGCGGCGTCGACTTCGCCGGCTACGCCATCCCCACCATCATCGGCGAGATCAAGCGCCACTTCCGCGACCGCACCTGGTCCATCCGCGTACCCCGCCGCCTGCAGGAACTCCGCCTGGCGATCACCGAGGCCAACGCCACCCTGACCCACACCCTCGGCCGCAGCCCCACCGTGCCCGACATCGCCGTGCACCTCGGGGTCACCGA
>NZ_JBFBAA010000041.1:0-92425 GCF_040682035.1 Actinoplanes sp. NPDC051470 | reverse complement strand
GATCTTCGCGGGCTTGCTTGAGCCGGATGCATGGAAACGTGCACGTCCGGTTCTGAGGGGGCGGCGGCGCAGCAATGCGCCGTCGCTACCCGGCCGATGAGGGCGCGACCCGCGGTATCCGTCACGAGTTGAAGTAGGCCAGGACGGCCAGTACCCGGCGGTGGTCGCCGATCGTGAGCCCGTCGGTGGTCATGGTGAGCCGTCGCGCCGCGCGCCGCCCCGGCTTGGACCCAGTTCGACAAGGTTGCCGCGATGCCTCCGCCGTCTCCGATGTAGTCAAAGGTCCGATGTCTGAATGCTTCGGATAGTTAAAAACATTGACGGTGACGGATTGACGAACAAAGTCGTCCAATGTTAACTACGGGTCACGGGCGTGGGTCAGGCAGTTGCCGGACCCACGTCGACTGCTCGTTTTCGGCGGACGGGCAGGCCCCTGCCACGAGCGATCGAAGGGATCGTGTCGATGAAGGTGCGTACGCCGATCATGGCGGCGCTCGCCGCCGCCGTCCTCCTCCTCGCCGAGCAAGCGGCGCCCGCCCAGGCCTCGCCGGCCGACGCCGCGTTCAACAGCGGCACCGGCGCGCTGAACGTGAACTACGGCAGCTACCTGGCCAAGCACGACATCGTCTACAACCGGCCGAACTCCAGCCCGGTCCAGGGACTGACGGCCGGCACGTTCGCCGATGGCACGGGCGTGGGCCTGAGCCGCGGCCAGAGCGACCCGAACGGCTTCGGCTACACGTTCGCCGCCACGGTCGAGGGCGCCGGCTTCACGTCGCAGACCATCAACGGCACGCGGGTACGCCTGAGCATCGCCGGGGCGAGCAGCTGCACGGTCTGGTTCACCGCCGCCAGCCGCAAGAACGCCGCGGGTGGCAACTCGGTGCAGGCCGCCCGCGACCAGTTGAGCGCGGTCGACGGCTGACCCATCCCAACCGGTGGGGGCCTGTCGCGCCGAAAGGCATGCCCCCCACCCTCATCCCCCGAAGGAGCGCACCCATGCGCTGGAAAGTCCTGGCCGCAACCGTCCTCCTGGCCACCACGGCCGTCGCCGTCCCCGCGGCGCCGGCCACCGCCGCACCGCTCACCAAGGTCCTGGTCTTCTCCAAGACCGCGGGCTTCCGGCACTCGTCCATCCCCCAGGGCATCGCCGCGATCCAGCGACTCGGCTCGCAGAACGGCTTCAGCGTCACCGCCACCGAGGACGCCGGCCAGTTCACCGCGGCCAACCTCGCGCAGTACCAGGCCGTCGTCTGGCTCTCCACCACCGGCGACGTCCTCAATGACACGCAACAAACGGCATTCGAGGGGTACGTCAGCAGCGTCGGCGTGCACGCGGCGGCCGACACCGAGTACGCCTGGACCTGGTACGGCACCACGGTCGGGGCCTACTTCCACTCCCACCCGGCGATCCAGACCGCCACCGTACGCGTGGAGGACCCGAACACCGACGCCACCGCGCATCTGCCGGCGGCGTGGTCGCGGACCGACGAGTGGTACAACTACCAGACCAACCCGCGCAGCGGCGGCGCGCACGTGCTCGCGACGCTCGACGAGAGCACGTACTCGGGCGGGAACATGGGCGCCGACCACCCGATCAGCTGGTGCAAGAACGTCGGCGCGGGCCGGGCCTGGTACACCGGCCTCGGGCACACCGACGAGTCGTACACCGAGGCGAACTTCACCCGGATGCTCCTGGGCGGCATCCGGATCGCCGCGCAGTCCGTGACCGCCAACTGTGGCGGGACGGTCAGCACCGACCTCGCCCGGGGGAAGCCCGCCACGGCGTCCAGCACCGAGGCGGCGTCCTACGGCGCCGGTAACGCGGTGGACGGGAACGCGGGCACGAGGTGGAGCAGCGCGTTCAGTGACCCGCAGTGGATCCGGGTCGACCTCGGCGCCGTCCGACCGATCAACCGGGTCAAACTGACCTGGGAAGGCGCGTACGGCCGGGCGTACCAGATCCAGACCTCGACCGACGGCAGTGCCTGGACCACCGCGGTGACCGTCACCAACGGCGACGGTGGGGTGGACGAGTCGACGCTCAGCGCCAACGCCCGGTATGTGCGGGTCTACGGCACCCAGCGTGCGACCCAGTGGGGCTACTCGCTGTGGGACCTGAATGTGTACGGGGCCTGACATGCTTCGACTTCCAGCCTTCGTGGCCATGCTCCTGGTTGCCGCCGGCGGCGCGGTCCAGACCGGAGCCGCGGCCATCCCGCCCACCGACTACCAGCAGGTCAGCCTGGCCAGTGGCAGCGCCGAACTGGGCGAGCCGATGAGCCTGGCCGTGCTGCCCGACCGCTCGGTGCTGCACACCGCCCGCAACGGCACGCTGCGGGTCACCGACGCCAACGGCAACACCAAGGTGGCCGGCGCCCTGCCGGTCTACACCAACGACGAGGAGGGGCTCCAGGGCGTCGGCGTCGACCCGGGCTTCGCCACCAACCGGTTCATCTACCTGTACTACTCGCCGCCGCTGAGCACCCCGGGCGGCGCCGCGCCGCCGACCGGTTCGCAGGCCGACTGGGACCGGTTCACCGGCCACCTCAACCTGTCCCGGTTCACCCTCAACGCCGACAACACGCTGAACACCGGCAGCGAGGCGGTCGTCCTCCAGGTGCCCAACGACCGCGGCATGTGCTGCCACGTCGGCGGGGACATCGACTTCGACGCGGCCGGCAACCTCTACCTGACCACCGGCGACGACACCAACCCGTTCGAGTCCAACGGGTACAGCCCGCTCGACGAACGGACCGACCGCAACCCGTCGTACGACGCCCAGCGCACCGCGGCCAACACCAACGACCTGCGCGGCAAACTGCTGCGGGTCAAGGTGAACGCCAACGGGACGTACAGCATCCCGGGCGGCAACATGTTCGCCCCCGGCACGCCGAACACCCGGCCCGAGATCTACGCGATGGGCTTCCGCAACCCGTTCCGGATGAGCGTGGACAAGGCGACCGGCGTCGTCTACCTCGGCGACTACGGGCCGGACGCGGGCGGCGGCGACGCCAACCGGGGCCCCGGCGGGCAGGTCGAGTTCAACCGGATCACCTCGCCCGGCTTCTTCGGCTGGCCGTACTGCACCGGAACCAACACCGGCAACGAGGTCTACAACGAGTGGAACTTCGCGGCCGGCACGACCGGGCCCAAGTACAACTGCGCGGGCGGGGCGACCAACAACTCGTTCCGCAACACCGGGCAGCCGACGCTGCCCGGGGCCAGACCGGCCTGGATCCGGTACGGCTTCGAGGGCTCGCCGCCCGAGTTCGGCGGTGGCTCCGAATCACCCATGGGCGGCCCGGTCTACCGCTACAACGCGAGCCTCGACTCGCCGGTCAAGTTCCCGCAGTCGCTGGACGGCAAGTACTTCGCCGGCGAGTACGGGCGCCGCTGGATCAAGGCGATCACCCTCGGCGCCGACGGCTCGCGCGGTGCCATCGAGGACTTCCCGTGGACCGGCACCCAGGTGATGGACATGGCGTTCGGGCCGGACGGGGCGCTCTATGTGCTCGACTACGGCACCGGCGCCGACGACCAGGCGCTGTGGCGCGTCGAGTACATCGGCGGCGGCAACCGGGCGCCGGTGGCCAAGGCCTCGTCCGACAAGACGTCCGGCCCGGCGCCGCTCACCGTCGCGTTCTCCTCGGCCGGCAGCTCCGACCCCGAGGGCGGCGCGCTCACCTATCGCTGGGCCTTCGGCGACGGCACCACCTCGACCGCGGCCAACCCGGCCAAGACCTACACCGCGACGGGTACGTTCACCCCGACGCTGACCGTGACCGACCCGACCGGGCTCACGGCCACCGCCAGTCTCGTGGTGACCGTCGGGAACACCGCGCCGACGGTACGGTTCACCACCCCGGGCGACGGCCGGCTGTTCTCGTTCGGCGACGCGGTGCCGTACTCGGTCACCGTGACCGACCCGGAGGACGGCGCGGTCGACTGCACCCGCGTCTCGGTCGCCTATGAGCTCGGGCACGACAGCCACCAGCACGAGATCAAGCGGCAGAACGGGTGCTCCGGGACGATGGCCGTGCCGGTCGACGGCGAGCACGACGCGGCGGCGAACATCTCCGGGTACTTCGTGGTCTCGTACACCGACAACGGCGGCCTCACCTCGACCAGCCGGATCATGCTGCAACCGCGGCACCGGCAGGCCGAGCACTGGACCACGATGAGCGGCGTCCAGGTGGCCGCACACGCGGCGGCCGAGGGCGGCGCGACGGCCGGGTTCATCGAGAACAACGACTGGGTCTCGTTCTTCCCGTACAACCTGTCGAACGCTACCCGGTTCGTCGCGCGGGTCGCGTCGGCCGGCGCCGGCGGCACCATCGAGGTCCGCAGCGGCTCGCCCACCGGCACGCTGCACGGCACGGTGACCGTCCCGGTGACCGGCGACTGGGAGACCTTCACGACCGTCTCGGCGGCGCTGAGCAACCCGCCGTCCGGCCCGGTGTCGGTCTACTTCGTGTTCAAGGGCGGCACGGGCAACCTGTTCGACCTGGACGCGTTCACCTTCGACACCGGAACCGCCCCGGCCGGCGGGGCGACGCTCAAGGCGCTGATCAACAACCAGTTCGTCAGCGCCCTTGGCACCACCAGCCCGCTGATCGCCAACCAGACCACGGCCGGGGACACCGAACGCTTCGACGTGGTCGACCTCGGCAACGGCGCCATCGCCCTGCGCTCGCGGGCGAGCAACCAGTTCGTCTGCGCCGAGAACGGCGGCGCCGAGCCGCTGATCGCCAACCGGCCGACGGCCGGCGCCTGGGAGACCTTCACCCTGATCCGCAACACCGACGGCAGCGAGAGCCTGCGGGCCACGGTCAACGGCAAGTACGTGACGGCGGAGAACTCCGGCGCCCAGCCGCTGATCGCCAACCGCGACACGATCGGCCCGTGGGAGAAGTTCGATTTGGTTCTTAAGATAGGACGTCTTCCCTTCTTCATGTCAGAAGAGTCTTGATTCGGGGGGTGTGGGGCTGGTAGACATCGGACCTATCGCTCCCACCCCTTCGAAGGATCCCGACATGAGACGCTCCCTCCTCGGCGTCGCCATGGCGGCCGTGACCGTCTTCGCGGCCGCCGGTTGCAACTCCGGCGACTCCTCATCGGCCTCGGGAAACGCGGGCAGCCCGCAGATCGCGGTCGACCTGCCCCGCGCCGACACCGACTTCTGGATCTCCTACGCCAAGTACATCCCGCAGTTCGCGCAGGAGAACAGCATCAACCTGATGCCACCGACCAACTCCCAGAACGACATCGCCAAGCTGGTCGCCAACGCCCAGGCGCTGTCCAGCCAGGGCGCCAAGGCGATCGTGATGGCCCCGCAGGACACCGGCGCCATCGCCACCACGCTGCAGCAGCTGGAGGTGAAGAAGATCCCGGTCGTCACGGTCGACACCCGCCCGGACAAGGGCAAGGTGTTCATGGTGGTCCGGGCCGACAACCGGGCGTACGGGCAGAAGGCCTGCGAGTTCCTCGGCGACAAGCTCAAGGGCAAGGGCAAGGTCATCGAGTTCCAGGGCTCGCTGTCGTCGGTGAACGGCCGGGACCGCTCGGAGGCCTTCGCCGAGTGCATGAAGAGCAAGTTCCCCGGCATCACGATCTTCGCCGAGCCGACCGAGTGGGAGGGCGCCAAGGCGTCCGCCGCGCTGCAGACCCGGCTGGCCCAGCACCCCGACATCAACGGCATCTACATGCAGGCCGGCGGGGCCTTCCTCGCGCCGACGCTGCAGCTGCTGCGCTCGAAGAACCTGATCGTGCCGCCGACCGACCCGAAGCACATCTTCGTCGTCTCCAACGACGGCATCCCGCAGGAGTTCGACGCCATCCGCAAGGGCGAGATCGACGCCACCGTCTCCCAGCCCGCCGACCTCTACGCCAAGTACGCGCTGACGTACGCCAAGGCCGCGGTCGAGGGCAAGACCTTCCAGCCCGGACCCACCGACCACGACAGCACGATCGTCGACGTCGGCGGCGGCAACCTCGAGGACCAGCTCCCGGCGCCCCTGGTCACCAAGGAGAACGTCGACGACAAGGCCCTGTGGGGCAACCAGATCGGCAAGTGATGGCCCTCGTCGAGGCCGCCGGCATCACCAAGCGGTTCGGACCGACCATCGCGCTCGACGACGCCGGGATCGCCATCGAACCCGGCGCCACGCACGCGCTGGTCGGCCGGAACGGCGCCGGCAAGTCCACGCTGGTCGCGGTCCTCACCGGGCTGCTGCGGCCGGACGCCGGCACGGTCCGCTTCGGCGGTGAGCCGGCGCCCGCGCTCGCCGACCGGGACGGCTGGCGCCGCACCGTGGCCTGCGTCTACCAGAAGTCCACGATCATCCCGGCGCTGTCCGTGGCCGAGAACCTCTTCCTGAACCGCCAGGCCGATCACGGCCCGATCAGGTGGGGCGCGTTGCGCCGGCGGGCCGGCGCGCTCCTCGAGGAGTACGGGGTACGCGTCGACCCGGCGGCCATGGCCGGCGACCTCGGCGTCGAGGCGCGGCAACTGGTCGAGATCGCCCGGGCGCTGTCCCACGGGTCGCGGTTCATCATCCTGGACGAGCCGACCGCCCGGCTCGACGGCGCGGCCATCGACCGGCTCTTCGACCGGATGCGGTCGCTGGCGGCGGCCGGGGTCACCATGCTGTTCATCTCCCACCACCTCAAGGAGATCTTCGAGGTGTGCGACACGGTCACGGTGTTCCGCGACGCCCGGCACATCCTGACCGCTCCGGTCGGCTCGGTCGATCACGCGTCCGTGGTGGCGGCGATGACCGGGTCGGACACCGGGCCGGCGGCGGTCGCGGCGCGCGGCTTCACGTCCTCCGCCGACCCGGTGCTGCGGTTGTCCGGGCTGCGGCTGGCCGGCGCGTACGACGACATCTCGGTCGAGCTGCGGCCGGGCGAGATCGTCGGGGTGACCGGTTCGGGCAGCAGCGGCAAGGTGTCGCTGGCCGAGACGGTCGGCGGACTGCGCAAGGCGGACGCGGGCTCGATCGAGGTCGCCGGGAGAGTGGTGCGTCCCGGGGTTCCGGCGGCCCTGAAGGCCGGCATCGGGCTCGTCCCCGAGGATCGCCACCGGGAAGGCCTGGTGCCCCTGCTGTCGGTCGCCGAGAACGCCACGCTGCCGCTCACCGACCGGCTCGGGCCGGCCGGGACCGCGCTGCCGGCCCGGCGCACCGCCCTGGCCGAGGAGATGACCCGGCGCTTCGACATCCACACGTCCAGTCCGGCGGCGCCGGTCGGCAGCCTCTCCGGCGGGAACGCGCAGAAGGTCGTCCTGGCCCGCGGCCTGTCGACCGATCCGCGGGTCCTCGTCCTCATCAACCCCACCGCCGGCGTCGACGTGCGTTCCAAGGAGTCGCTGCTCGGGGCGGTCCGCGCCGCCGCCGACACCGGCACCGCCGTGCTGATGGTCTCCGACGAGCTGGACGACCTGCGGCACTGCGACCGGGTGCTGGTCATGTTCCACGGGCGGATCACCGCCTCCCTGCCCGGCGGCTGGGACGACCAGCAGGTCGTCGCCGCCATCGAAGGAGTGTCGTCATGACCACGGCCATCGCGGCCCGGGTGCCCAGGCTGGGGAGGATGCGCGACCTCGCGCTGGTCCCCGCGATCGTGGTGCTGATCCTGGTCGGTGCCCTGATCGACCCGGTGTTCCTGTCCAGCGCCAACATCGTCAACGTCCTCCAGCAGCAGACCGAGCTGTCCCTGCTGGTGCTGGCCGAGGCGATCATCCTGATCGGCGGCCGGTTCGACCTGTCCCTGGAGTCCACCGTCGGCCTCGCCCCCGCCCTCGCGGTCACGCTGGTCATCCCGGCCGCGAGCAACGGGCTGGGCACCGAGTGGGCGACCTGGCTCGCCATCCCGATCTGCCTGCTGGTCGGGGTGCTGATCGGGGCGTTCAACGGGATGCTGATCCTGCGGTTCGGGCTCAGCGCGTTCATCGTCACCCTGGGCATGCTGATCGTGCTGCGCGGCCTGCAGATCGGCATCACCGGCGGGCAGAACCTGTTCGAGCTGCCGACGTCCGTGCTCTACCTGGGCAACGCGGTCTGGCTCGGGCTGCCCGCCTCGATCTGGATCTGCGCGGTCCTCTTCGCCGCCGGCATCACGCTGCTCGGCTGGTTCCGCAGCGGCCGGGCGGTCTACGCGATCGGCGGGAACGCGGACGCGGCCAAGGCGGCCGGCATCCGCGCCGATCGGGTGATCTTCGTGGTGTTCATGGTCGGCGGCCTGCTCGCGGCCCTGGCCGGGTTGATGATGACGGGGAGGCTCGGCTCGGTCGCCGCGGCCCAGGGCCAGGGGATGATCTTCACGGTGTTCGCCGCGGCGGTGATCGGCGGGGTCAGCATGGAGGGCGGCAAGGGCACGCTCTTCGGGGCGCTGTGCGGCGTCGTCGTGCTCGGCCTGATCAACAACATCCTCACCCTGGCCGGCGTCTCGGCCCAGTGGATCCAGGCCATCTACGGCCTGATCATCCTGATCGCGCTGATGCTGGCCCGGCTCACCACCGGAAAGGCGCAGGACTAGGTGGCGCTCACCGACGAGGCCATCGGCCGGATCAAGGGGATGATCGTCTCCGGGGAGATCGGCCCCGGCGACCGTCTCCCCAACGAGGCCGACCTGGGCGAGCGGCTCGGGCTGTCCCGCAACTCGCTGCGCGAGGCGGTCAAGGCCCTGGCGGTCATCCGGGTGCTCGATGTCCGGCGCGGCGACGGCACGTACGTCACCAGCCTCGCGCCCGACCTGCTGCTGGAGTCGCTCAGCTTCGTCGTCGACTTCCACCGCGACGACACCGTGCTGGAGTTCCTGCAGGTCCGCCGCATCCTGGAACCGGCGGCCACCGCGATGGCGGCCCGCCGGATGGGCCACGCCGAGGTCGCCGTCCTGCGCGACCTGGCCCGGGGCCCGGCCGACGCGTCGGTGGACGGGCTGGTCGCCGCCGACCTGGAGTTCCACCGGCAGATCGCGGCCGGCTCCGGCAACGCGGTGCTGTGCTCGCTCATCGACGGGCTGTCCGGGCCGACCACCCGGGCCCGGATCTGGCGCGGCCGCACCCAGCAGGGCGCGAACCGGCGTACGCGGGAGCAGCATCTCGCCATCGTCGACGCGATCGCCAACCGCCAACCCGACCTGGCCCGCTCCTGGGCCGCCGTGCACGTCGCCGGCGTGGAGGAATGGCTGCGCCGCGCGCTGTGAAACGCACCAACGCACAGAGGAGTTCGATGAGCGCCCGGTTCGTCTCGGTCGACACCTACGACATCCGCTTCCCGACCTCGCGCGAGCTCGACGGCTCGGACGCGATGAACCCCGACCCCGACTACTCCGCGGCGTACGTCGTGCTGCGCACCTCCGCGGGCGATCTCGAGGGACACGGGTTCGCGTTCACCATCGGACGCGGCAACGAGGTGCAGACGGCCGCGATCGGCGCGCTCCGGCCGTACCTCATCGATCGTGATGTTGATCTGGTCCTGAACGACCTCGGCGGGATGTGGCGCGAGCTGGTGCACGACTCGCAGCTGCGCTGGCTGGGGCCGGAGAAGGGCGTCATGCACATGGCCATCTCGGCGGTGATCAACGCGCTGTGGGACCTCAAGGCCAAGCGCGCCGGGCTGCCGCTGTGGCAGCTGCTGGCCCGGCTCTCGCCGGAAGAGCTGGTCGCGCTGGTCGACTTCCGCTACCTCACCGACGCGATCACCCCGGCCGAGGCGCTGGGCATCCTGCGCGCCGCCGCCCCGGGGCGGGCCCAGCGCGAGCAGCAGCTGCTCGGGTCCGGCTACCCGGCCTACACCACCTCGCCGGGGTGGCTCGGCTACGACGACGAGAAGCTGCGGCGGCTCTGCCGGGAGGCGCTCGATGCCGGGTTCACCCAGATCAAGCTCAAGGTCGGCGCCGACCTGTCCGACGACCTGCGGCGGATGCGGATCGCCCGCGAGGTGTGCGGCCCCGACATCCGGATCGCGGTCGACGCCAACCAGCGCTGGGACGTGCCCGACGCCATCGAGTGGGTGCGGGCGCTGGCCCCGTACGACGTGTGGTGGGTCGAGGAACCGACCAGCCCCGACGACGTGGTCGGCCACGCCGCCATCGCCCGCGGCATCGCCCCGATCCGGGTCGCCACCGGCGAGCACGTGCAGAACCGGGTCGTGTTCAAGCAGCTGCTCCAGCTCGACGCGGTCTCCTACGTGCAGATCGACGCGGCCCGGGTGGCCGGGGTCAACGAGAACATCGCCATCCTGCTGCTGGCGGCCAAGTTCGGCCGGCCGGTCTGCCCGCACGCCGGCGGGGTCGGCCTGTGCGAGCTGGTCCAGCACCTGTCGATGTTCGACTTCGTCGCGGTGTCCGGCGAGATCGGCGACCGGGTCATCGAGTACGTCGACCACCTGCACGAGCACTTCGTCGATCCGGTACGCGTGCGGAACGGTCACTACCTGACCCCGCGGGCGCCCGGCTTCAGCGCGGCCATGCACCCCGCGACGCTGGCCGAGTACGCGTACCCGGACGGCCCGGTGTGGGTCACCGGCTAGATTCCTGACCATGGCACTGACGGAGCTCGGCTCGCCGCTGACTCTCCCGGAGTTCGGCTCGCCCCTGACTCTCCCGGAGTTGGGCTCATGGCGCTGACCGACGAGGCGATCAGCAAGATCAAGGGCATGGTCACCTCGGGGGAGCTGGGCCCGGGGGACCGGCTGCCCAAGGAGGCCGACCTGGCCGAGCGGCTGGGCCTGTCCCGCAACTCGCTGCGCGAGGCGGTCAAGGCGCTGTCGCTGATCCGGGTGCTCGACGTCCGCCAGGGCGACGGCACGTACGTCACCAGCCTCGCCCCGAACCTGCTGCTCGAATCGCTGAGCTTCGTCGTCGACTTCCACCGCGACGACACCGTGCTGGAGTTCATGGAGGTCCGCCGCATCCTGGAGCCGGCCGCCGCGGCGCTGGCGGCCGACCGGATGAACGCCGAGCAGATCGCCGGCCTGCGCCAGGTTCTGGCCGAGCTGGGCCCCGACCCGACCGTGGAGGCGCTGGTCGCCAACGACCTGGAGTTCCACCGCCAGATCGCCGACGGCGCCGGCAACTCGGTGCTGTGCTCGCTGATCGACGGCCTGTCCGGCCCGACCGTCCGGGCCCGCGTCTGGCGGGGCCTCACCCAGGAGGGCGCGGTCGACCGCACCCGCGAACAGCACCAGACCATCATCGACGCGATCGAGGCCCGCAATCCCGAGCTGGCCCGCTCCTGGACCATGGTCCACATCGCCGGCGTCGAGGACTGGTTGCGCCGCGCCCTCTGATCCAGGCGCGGCGCTCCCGGCTCAGGTCAGCAGACCCGGAGGTGATACCACGGGTTCACCCAGGCCCACCCGAAGATCTTGGCCGGCGCCCGGTCAGTCGAACGTCACGGTCATCGGGCCCTCCACCGTCACCGCCGCGCCCGCCGCGCGGATTCCGTTGCGGGCGGCGGTGACCGGGTCGGCGCCGGCCAGGGACGCGGCGATGAAACCGGCGGCGAAGGTGTCGCCGGCGCCGTCGGTGTCGATGGCGTCGACCGGGGGCGCCTCGATGTGTACGCCGTTGACCTCGGCGCCGGCCGCACCGTAGGTGGTGCAGACGACCGCGTTCAGCGAAGCCGGGTCCACGCCCAGGGCTTCGAGCTCGCCCTCGCTGGGCAGGCACACGTCGGCCTCGTGGAGCACGGCGATCAGCGCCGCCCGGCCGGCGGGCGTGAGCGCTTCCACCCGTACATTGGGGTCGACCGAGATCGTGGCCCCCGCGGCCTTGCCGCGCCGCACCGCCTCGAGCGCGGTGGTGGCCAGCGGCTCGCCGAAGATCAGGGCCGAGCCGGACAGGTGCACCCAGCGCGCCCGCTCGGGCAGGTCGCCCAGGGCCGACGACGGCACCGCGGCCGCCGCCGAGCCCACCACGCGGAAGTCGAAGGAGCGGTCCTCGCCGTGGTAGGTGATGTAGGCCGTGGCGGTCGGCCGGTCGTCGGACACGACCAGACGCGCCGCCGCGCCCAGCCCGTCGGCCATCACCCGGGCGTGGTCGTCCCGGCCGACGCCGCCCACGAACGCGACCTCCACACCGAGCCGGGACGCCACGTACGAGCTGATGGCGGGCGCCCCGCTCGGCCACGGCCCGGTCCACGGCCCGTCGCCCTGGCGCTGGTAGACGACGATGGCCTCACCCACGATCAACAGCATTCGCCCACCATCACATCCGGGCGAGCGCCTCGTCGAGGAGAAACGCCGGGCCTAGGGGTCGAAGGACTGGCCGCCGAGGACGCGGAGGAAGTCGAAGTTCCCGGCGGTCGCGGAGCCGGGCTGCGGGCGGAAGATGACCAGCCGCTGGCCGGTGACCGTGCTCAGGACGTACTCGCAGCGGACGTCGAGCAGGCCGGCCCGCGGGTGGTCGAGCATCTTGCGGGTCGAGGCCAGCGCCCCGACCTCGTGCGAGTCCCAGAAGCGGGTGAACTCCTCGCTCGCCTCGTGCAGATCGGCGATCAGCCGGGAGGCGACGCCGTCCCGTCCGCGCTGGGCGTACGCCGACCGCAGGTCCGCGACATAGCCCCGGCCGATGGTCTCGTGCTCGGCCGGCACGTTGAGCCGCCGCGACGACGGATCGGTGAACCAGCGCCAGATGACGTTGGCCTCCGGCCCGTCGGCGTCCGTCCACGAACCGAGCAGCGCCCGGCTCAGGTCGTTCTGGGCCAGGATCGTCGTCAGGTCGTCGATCACGTGGGCCGGCACCGTGGTCAGCGCGTCGAGCAGGAACATCATGGCCGGGTCGACGTAGCTGCCCGCCGCGTGCCGGGCCGGCGCCGGATGGCCGGCCAGCCGGAACAGGTAGTCGCGCTCGTCGACCGAGAGCCGCAGCGCCCGGGCCAGGCCGGCCAGCGTGCTCTCGGACGGATTGGCGGCGCGCGACTGCTCCAGCCGCTCGTAGTACTCGACGGAGACGTTGGCCAGCATGGCCACCTCCGTGCGGCGCAGCCCGGGGGTGCGCCGCCGGCCGCCCGGGGCCAGGCCCACGTCGGCCGGTCGCAGCGCCTCCCGCCGGTCACGCAGGAACACACCCAGCTCGTCGGCCATCGCACACCCTCATTCCTGGATCGAGGCCATGCCCATCGGAGCGTAACGGTCGCCCGCCGCGGCCCCGACCGGAACCGCCGCACTCAGCTCCGCGAGGGTTTCCGGGGTGAGGTCGATGGCCGCGGCGGCGACGTTCTGCTCGAGGTAGGCGCGCCGCTTCGTACCGGGAATGGCCGAGACACCCGGCTGGGCCAGCACCCAGGCGAGGGCGAGCTGACCGGGCGGCACGCCTCGCGTCTGTGCGATCGCGACGATCCGGTCGAGCAGGGCCAGGTTCTGGTCCAGGTTCTCGTCGGCGAAGCGGGGCGAGGTGCGGCGGAAGTCGCCGGCCGGCAGGTCGCGCGCCGATCGCACGGTTCCGGTGAGGAAACCCCGGCCGAGCGGCGAGTACGCGACGAAGCCGAGGCCGAGCTCGCGGGCCGTGTCGAGCACCCCGTTGACCTCGACGGTGCGGGTGAACAGCGAGTATTCCGTCTGCACCGCGGCCAGCGGGGCGACCGCGTGGGCGGCCCGGATGCTCGCCGGCGACGCCTCGCTGATGCCGAGGTGTCGCAGCTTGCCCTCCCGGACCAGGTCGGCGAGGGCGCCGAAGGTCTCCTCGGCCGGGACGCCGGGGTCGACGCGGTGCAGGTAGTAGAGGTCGATGTGGTCGGTGCCGAGCCGGCGCAGCGAACCCTCGACGGCCGACCGCAGGTAGGCCGGACGGCCGTTGGGCCCGCCGACGATCCGGCCGGTCTCGTCGAGGGTGACGCCGCCGCCCTTGGTGGCCACGATCAGGTCGTCGCGGCGGCCCTCGAGCGCCCGTCCCAGCAGCTCCTCGCCGGTGAACGGGCCGTACATGTCGGCGGTGTCGAACATCGTGACGCCCAGGTCGACGGCACGGTCGATGGTCCGGAGCGCCTCGGCCTCGTCCGGCGTGCCGTACATCGCGGTCATGCCCATGGTGCCGAGGCCCAGTTTCGGTAGCTGCAAGCTCATGCCGATCACGATGCCGCCCCGATCGGCCGGGCGGGACGCCGTGGCTATCCCCGCCCCGCGAGGGCGACGTTAGGCGTTCCGACCTTGGTGACCGGTACGGCACACTGTGTGACATGCCGTACCTAGACGTCGTCGATCCGGCTTTCGCTTTCACCTCACCCTCTGTCTTCGCAGCTCAAGATGCCGATTGGTACGCCGACAGTCCACTGGGGCCGATCGTGCTCCGGTACGCCGAGGCGAACGAGCTGATGCGCGACCGCCGCCTCGACCACGGCGGTGACGACTACATGCGCCGCAACGGCATCACCGGCGGTCCCATCCACGACTGGTGGGTGCCGATGCTCGTCAACCAGGACGGTGCCGACCACCGCCGGCTCCGTGGCCTCGTCGGCCGTTCGTTCACGCCGCGCACCATCGAGGCGCTGCGGCCGTTCATCCGGGCCCGGGCCGAGGAACTGGCCGACTCGGTCGACGACGCCGACTTCGTCGACACCTTCGCCAACCGGCTGCCCCTGGCCGTGATGTGCGAGCTGCTCGGCGTGCCCGCCGCCGACTACGACACGTTCAGCGTCTGGACCAGCGACATCGGCCTGATCTTCGGCCTGGCCGCCGGCGGCGACACGGCCGAACGGGTGGAGCGTGCGGTCGCCGGGCTGGACGGCTACGTGGACGCGCTGATCGACGAGAAGGCGGCGAGGCCGGGAAACGACCTGATCTCCGACATGGTCGCCGCCTGGCGGGCCGACCGGACCGTCACCCGGGCCGAGCTCCGGAACCTGCTGGTGACCCTGGTCTTCGGCGCCCACGACAACACCCGCCACCAGTTCGCCAACCTGATGGTCACCTTCGCCGAGCACCCGGACCAGTGGCAGCTGCTCCGCGACCAGCCGTCCCTCGCGCCGCGGGCCGTCGCCGAGTCGATGCGCTGGCGCCCGTCCGCGGCCACGGTGTTCCGCCGCGCCGCCGAGGACTTCGAGTACCGCGGCCTGGCGATCGCCGAGGGCACCTTCGTGACGGCGGCCGTGACGACCGCCCAGCGTGATCCGCGCGCCTACCCCGGCGGCCGCGTCTTCGACATCACGGCCGTCCGCGAGGCCCCGCTGCTGCAGTTCGGCGCCGGCCCGCACTACTGCCTGGGCTCGGCCCTGGCCCACGCCGAACTGGGCGAGGCCCTGCCGATCCTGGCCCGCCGCTTCGGCGCACCGGTCATCGCCGGCGAGGTCACCTGGCGCCCGGCGATCGGCATCAACGGCCCGAACGAGCTACCGCTGCGCTTCGCCGGCTCCGACGCTCCCTGAGTCGCCGACGCGATCGGGTCGGGAGCGTCCATGGCGGCGCCGGCCGCCGTGACGGAACGACCATACTGGAGGCGTGTTCGATGAGTACCGGATCAAGCGGTGGGAGCGTCGGGGTGACGTCAAGCGGCTGCTCGCTGCGCTGAGCCGGGGGCGTCGCCCGGGGTCGGTCATCGCGGCGCTGGGTGAGGTCGGTGACGAGCGGGCGATCGGGCCGCTGCTCGGCCATGTCGAGCTGGCCGGCGCCATCGCCGCGCTCGATCGGATCGAGGGGCGGGGGCACCGGTTCTTCGTCGACGAGTTCATCGACGCGCTGCGGCGGCATGCCTGGCCCGGCCTCTCCCGCGGCGAGTTCGCCGGGGTCGCGGCCGGCGCCCGGCGGCTGCTCCAGCGCCGGGCGGGCGCCGACGACGTGCCGGCGCTGATCGGGTTGATGGACGACGCGAGCATGCCGTTCGACCTGCGGGTGGCGGCGATCAGCACGCTGGCCTCGATCGGCAGCACCGACGCGCTGGCCCACCTGACCGAACACATGCGGCGCGGGCCCAAGGCGATGCCCGAGGTCTACCTCGCCCTGGCCGGGACCGGGAACCGGGCGGTCGTGGCCGACCTGACCGACTTCGTGCGGAACGACCGGGAGTTCGTGCCCGAGGCCTATCTCGCGCTCGCCTCGCTGCGCGACCGGGCCACCGTGGAAGCGCTCACCGGGTGGCTGCGGCGGAGCTGGCACGTCACCGCGGCCGAGGTCGAGGCGCTCGCCGCCATCCCGGGGGTGGTGGTCGACGAGCAGCTGTGGGCGCTGATGTCCGAGCTGCCGGAACGCAAGGGTGAGCTGGTCGAGCTGATCGGCGCGGCGGCCCTGGCCCGGCGGACCCCGCCCCGGCCGCCGGTGCTCGCCGCCCTGGGACACCGGTCGTCCCGGGTCCGCCGGATCGCCCTCGAGGCTCTCGGGCAGGCGGCCGACCCGGTGCACTTCGAGCCGATCGCCGTCTGCGCCAAGGACGAGGATTTTCGGGTACGCCGAGCCGCGTTGCGGGCGCTCGACGAGTTCGACGACCCCCGGGTGACCGACATCCTGGTGGCCGACGTCACCGACCCGGCCCGCTGCACCTTCGGCGCGGCCGACCTGCTCAGCCGCACGAAGCACCGGCGCGCGACCGGCGCCCTGGTCGCCTGGCTGCGGTCGGCCGGCAACGACCGGGCGCCGAGGCTCAACCGCGTCACCGTCCTCCGGTGCCTCGGCCGCCTGGGTGGCGAGGAGGCGGTGACCACCCTGCTCGAGCTGTTCGAGTCCGGGCGGCCCGCCGACCGGCCGCACGTCGCGTCGGCGCTCGGCTACACCGGCGACCCGCGGTGCGTGGAGCCCCTGCTGCGCGCGCTGACGGAGAAGACGTCGGCCGGGGACGACACGTGGCTGATCGTCAGCGCCCTGAGCGACCTCGGCGACCGCCGGGCCGTGCCCGCCCTGTGCGAGATCCTGTCCGGTGAGAGCAAACGCGAGGGCGACGGCGAGAGCAAGGGCGAGGGCAAGAGCGACGGCGAGAGCAAGGGCGACGGCGACGCGGCCGACCGGCCGGAGAGAGACGCCGCCGCCTACGCTCTGGGCCGGCTCGGTGACGTGAGCGCCCTGCCGGCGCTGCGCAAGGCCGGCGCGCAGGGGAGCGCCGACGTCCAGCTCGCCATCCGGCGCCTGGAACGGATCGAGAAGGTGTCCGCACCCCGGAGCTGAACCCGACACACCGGGTCAATCCCGGCCGGGCGGCAGTGGTTGACTGGCGCGATGCGGGCTGAGGACGGGGAACGGATCGCGGCGGCGCTCGGCGGGGCGGTGCGGAGGGCGACCACGCTGGCGGGTGGCTATTCGCATGAGACGGTGCTGCTCGAACTGGCCGACCGGAGGGTGGTGGCCCGGTTCGGCGGGGGAGACCCGGCGATCGAGGCCGCGGTGATGCGGCTGGCGCCCGTACCCGTGCCTGAGGTTCTGCTCGTCGAAGCGGACGCCATGGCCATCGCGTTCGTCGAGGGAACGGTGCTGAGCCGGGTCCTCGAGGAGCGGCCGGACGACGCGGAGGGGCTCGGCCGGGAGGTGGGGCGGGTGATCGCGCGGATCGGTGACGTGCGCTTCGACGCGCCCGGGTTCTTCACCGACGCGACGCTGACCCCCGGAGCTCAGCCGCCCTGGTCGGAGCAGCTGGTGCCGTTCGTGGAGCAGTGCATGGCCAAGACCGAACGGCTCACGCCGGGTGAGCGGGCGGCCTGGTTGCGGCGGTGCGCCGAGCAGGCGCCGAGGCTCACCGCCGTCGAGGGGGACGCGAGGCTGGCCCACGGTGACGTCAACCCGAAGAACATCCTGGTGACGCGGGGTGCGGACGGCTGGCGGGTGACGGCCGTGCTGGACTGGGAGTTCGCCTACGCCGGCAGCCCGTACGGGGACGCGGCCAACATGGCCCGCTTCGGGGACGGCTACCCGCCGGGATTTCTGGACGGCTTCGACGAGGCTTTCGCCGCGCATGAGCCCCGGCACCCGGAGTGGCGGGAGATCGGGCGGGTGCTGGACATGTTCGCGCTGTCGGATCTGGTCACCCGGCCGCCCGGCAACGACGTCGCCGATCAGGCGGCTGCGATCATTCGCTCACCCTGGAATGTCCATTTGTGAGTGAACGATTGAAGTTTGATCAAAGCCGAGCATAATCTGCGGCCAACAACGCCTAGTGCGAGGTGCCGCGAATGTTCACTCACCGAACAGCCCTGACCGCCGCGACGGTCGTCTCCGCCCTGCTCCTGTCCGCCGCCTGCACGGCCAAGCCCGCCACCACCGCGTCGGACAGCGGCGACGACCCGGAGAGCGCCTCGCTCACCTACTGGTACTGGGCCGAGAGCGACGCCCCGGGCGCCAACGACTGGATGAAGGCGCGCATCGCCGAATACACCAAGCAGCACCCCAAGGTGACCGTCGACCTGGTGCCGCAGCCCACCGACACGCTCATCGGGGCGTTCACCACGGCCGCGCAGACCAAGTCGGGGCCGGACATCGCCACCCAGTGGGCGACCATGCCGGTGCTCAGCCAGGCCTGGGCCGGCGCGGTCGCCCCGATCAGCGACCTGGTGCCGGCCACCGAGACCGCCAACTGGCTCAACACGCAGGAGAACACCTACCAGGGCAAGCTGTGGGGGATGCCGATCTACCTGATGGGCATTCCGCTGGCGTACAACAAGGATCTGTTCGCGAAGGCCGGCCTCACCAACCCGCCGGCCACCTGGGACGAGCTGCTGTCGCAGTGCACCGCGCTCCGCAAGGCCGGCGTGACGCCGTTCGGGATGGGCAACAAGGACGGCTTCTTCGGCGCCTGGTTCTTCTCGATCGTCGGCAAGCAGCGGTGGGACTCGATCGACGACCTCAAGCAGGCGATGACCGGCAAGACCCCGTTCGCCGATCCGAAGGTCAGTGGCTTCTACGAGGCGCTGGCCCAGCTGAAGAAGCAGAACTGCCTCAACGACGACATCGCCTCGCTCACGCTCGACCAGGGCATGCAGAAGTTCGGCGCGGGTCAGGCCGCGATGGCCTGGGGCACGGACGGCCTGGTCTCCGGCTGGGCGAAGACGCTGGGTACGGACAAGGTCGGCGTCGCCATGACCCCGAAGTGGGGTACGGGCAAACTGGCCGACACCCACAACACCACCCAGTCGTCGACCGCCTTCATCACCTCGTGGTCGCCGCACAAGCGGGCCGCGGCCCAGTTCCTGACCTGGCTCCACCAGCCGGCCAACCTGGCCTCCTGGTACGAGGCGACCAGCATCTTCCCGGCCGACAAGCGCTTCGACCAGGGCGCCATCAAGTCGGACATGGCCAAGCAGATCTGGGAGTTCGACAGCCGCCCGGGCGCGGTCTGGCCGCAGAACTACCTGCCGCCCTCGGTCGACTCCGACGGCAACGGCCCGGCCGGCCAGGTGATCACCTCGGGTGGCGCCCCGGCCGCGGCGGTCGAGGTCTGGACCAAGGCCATCGACAAGTGGCGCACCCAGCACCCGGAGGAGCTGAAGAAGTACACCGACTGGGTTGCCGGCTCGTGAGCAAGGGCCGCTGGCCGTACCTGTACATCCTGCCGATGGTGGCCGCGATCCTCTTCGCCTTCGGCTACCCGCTGGTCAGCGTGCTGCGCAACAGCCTCTACACCGGCTCGATCTACGAGCTGACGTACGTCGGCCTGGGGAACTTCCGGGCGCTGTTCGGTGACGACGTGTTCCGGACAGCGCTCGGCAACAACCTCAAGCTGCTGCTGACCGTGCCGGTGATGACGGTCGTGGCGCTGCTGCTGGCCGTGCTGATCCACGAGGGTGTCCGGGGTGGACGGTTCTACCGGGCGGCCATCTTCTTCCCGTACATCCTGCCCGCGGTCGGCACCGGCCTGGCCTTCTCGGTGTTCCTGTCGCTCAACGGCGGCCTGAACGGCGGGCTGCGCGCCCTCCATCTCAACGGTCTGGCCCTGGACTGGCTGGGGTCGCCCGATCTGGCCATCTGGTCGGTCAGCGGCATGGTGGTCTGGCAGCAGCTCGGCTTCGGGGTGGTGGTGTTCCTGGCCGCGTTGCTGTCGCTGCCGGCCGAGACGGTCGAGGCGGCCCGGCTCGACGGCGCCTCCTGGTGGCAGCTGCAGACCCGGGTCAGCCTGCCGCAGATCCGTCCGACCATCGAGTTCTTCGTGGTCACCGAGGCGATCACGGTGCTGTCGTGGGTGTTCACCTACGTGTACGTGCTCACCGGCGGCGGCCCCGGCAACGCGTCGATGGTGCTGGAGTTCTACATCTGGAAAGAGGGCTTCGCGCAGGGCGCCGTCGGGCTGGCCAACGCGGCCGCGGTGGTCGTGCTCGCGCTGGCCGCCGTGCTCATCGCCGCCTACCTGGTGCTGCGGCGCCGGTCCCTGTCCTCGGAGGGCCGGTCATGAGCCGCCTCAGCCTGACCGCACGGCAGGTGCTGCTCTGCCTGGCCACCGTGGCCGCGCTCGCGCCGCTGGTCTTCATGGTGCTGACCAGCCTGAAGACGTCGGCCGACTACACCGTCAACCCGGCCGGGCCGCCGGCCTCGATCACCTTCGACAACTACCGGCGGGCGCTCACCGACCTGCCGACCCTGCGGTGGATGCTCAACAGCCTGCTGGTGACCACGGTGTCGGTGGCCGCGTCGACGGTGGTCGCCGTGCTCGGCGCGTACGCCATCTCGTTCGGCCGGTTCCGCGGCCGCCAGCTCCTCCTCGGGCTGAACATCGGCCTGATCATGGTGCCGCCGGTGGTCCTGCTGCTGCCGGTCTTCGTCATCATGGTCAACCTGCGGCTGATCAACACGCTGCCGTCGGTGATGCTGTTCTACACCGGGCTGCTGGTGCCGTTCGCGGTGTTCTTCCTGACCAGCTTCTTCCGGTCGGTCCCGTACGACGTGATCCACGCCGCCCAGGTCGACGGCGCCGGCCCCGGCCGTACCCTCTGGTCGGTGATCTTGCCGTTGACCCGCCCGGCGCTGATGACGGTCGGTGTGGTGAACGCGATCTGGGTGTGGAACGAGCTGCTGATCTCGCTGGTCTTCCTGCAGGGCGAGAACCAGCGCACGCTGATGGGCGGGCTGTCCCTCTCGCAGGGGCGCTACGCCACCGACCAGCCGCTGGTCCTGGCCGTCGCCACCCTGTCCATCCTGCCGGTGGCCGCGTTCTACGCCCTGTCCCAGCGGTCCTTCGTCCGGGGCCTGACCGCCGGCATCGGGAAGTGAGAACCCCGTCCACACCTGACGACGGGCACCGGTCGCTGAAGACCGGGCATGGAGGACGGTTACGTCCGGGCGTTGATGGCCGCGGTGAGCCGGTCGATGCCGATCAGGTTGAACTCGTTGCCGAGGGTGCGCATGATCGAGTTCTGGCTGGGCCGGTAGACGCCCTTGTCGAAGTAGGCGCCGCCCTCGAAGGCGCCGATCACGCCGCCGTCGGGGGTGGGCCGGCCCAGGTACGAGGCCCACTTGGCGGTGTCCGGGCGTTTGGTCGCGTTCGGCTCGCTGGGTTCGCCGCCGGAGTAGGTGCCCGGCCCGCCGTACTCGTCGGCCAGCCCGCCGATCGAGTGCCCCAGCTCGTGCACGACGATGTCGCCGGATTGCGCGTTGCCGCCGCTGGAGACGGTGACCGTGCCGCCCGACCCGCCGTAGGTGGTGCTGTTGACCAGCACGAGGGCCTGGTCGGCGCCGGGCGCCAGCGCCGCGTACGACCTCGTGACCGCGGTGTCCACGCAGATCAGCCGGGCCAGGTCGTCGCAGTAGAAGCCGCCGCCCAGCGCGGTGTCCTTGCGTACGCCGGGGGTCGGGTCGTTGTCCGAGCCGGACTGGTTCGACACGGCGTTGACCTGCCACACGTTGAACTTGTCCTTCAGCGTGCGGAACGGCTCGTACGCGGTGATCTGCGCCCACCGGGCGACCGCCTGGCGGTGGAACAGGGCCTGTTGACCGGCCGTGTAGCCGTCGCCGATGAACACCAGGTCGTACCGGTCGGCCGGCGGGCCGGTCTGCTGGATGGTCACCACCTCGGCGCCGGCGGCGGCCTTGGCCCGGGGGAGGTCGGCGGCCGTGATCGTGGTGCGGCCGATGCTGCCGTCGGGGGAGAAGACCTCGATGCTCATCGGCGCGGGGGCCGGCGGGGGAGCCAGGAGCAGGAGGATCGGGAGCAGGGGATGCATCGGCCCGACGCTACATCGACCTTCATGAATGTCAAGCCAGGCGAGACCGCCGCAATGCACGCAACCGGCGGGCCTCGACGGGGTCGGCCACCGGGACCGCCGCGAGCAGTTCCTTGGTGTACGGGTGCCGCGGGTGCTCGTACACGTCGGCGGTGTCACCCACCTCGACCACCGCCCCGCCGGACAGCACCGCCACCCGGTCCGCGATCTGCCGCAGCACCGCGAGGTCGTGCGAGACCACCACGAGCGTCAGGTCGAGCGTCGACCGCAGGTCCTCCAGCAGCGCGAGGACCTGTTCGCGCGGTTTCCGTACACCGCGCAGGTAGAGCGGGTCGGCGATGCTCTCGCCGACCGTCCGCCGGGGGTTGAGCGACGACAGCGGGTCCTGGAACACCATCTGCACCGACCGCCGGACGTCGGCGCCCTCGAACACGGCCCGCCCGGCCGACGGCTCGACCAGCCCGACCATGATCCGGGCCAGGGTCGTCTTGCCGGTGCCCGACTCGCCCACGATGCCCAGCGTCTCGCCGCGCCGCACGTCCATCGTCACCCCGTCGACCGCCTTGACGACACGCCGCCGGGCCAGCCGGACATGCTTGCGCACCCCGTCGAGGCGCAGGAGGGGCTCGGCCGAGACGATCCGGGGCGGGTTCGGGTGGGGCACGGCCGCGATCAGTTCCCGGGTGTACGCGTCCCGCGGCGTCACCAGCACCTGTTCGGTCGCCCCCTCCTCGACGGCCCGCCCGTTCCGCATCACCACGACGCTGTCGGTCGACCCGGCCACCACCCCGAGGTCGTGGCTGATCAGCAGCAGCCCGGCGCCCGTGGTCGTGCGCACCTCGTCGAGCAGGTCGAGGATCTGCGCCTGCACGGTCACGTCCAGGGCCGTGGTCGGCTCGTCGGCCACGATCACCTCGGGCCGGCAGACGAGCGCCATCGCGATCAGCGCCCGCTGCCGCATCCCGCCGGAGAACTGGTGCGGGTACGACTCCGCCCGCAACGCCGCGTCCGGGATGTGCACCTGCTGGAGCACCTCGACGGCCCGCCGCCGCGCCTCCCGTCGCGTGGCGCCGGTGTGCACCCGGTAGACCTCGGCGATCTGGTCGCCGATGCGGTGGAACGGGCTGAGCGCGGTCAGCGGCTCCTGGAACACCATGGCGATCCGGGCGCCGCGGATCCGCCGCCACTCGCGGTCGGTGAGCGTGGTCAGGTCGGTGCCGCCGAACTCGATCGTTCCGCTCACCGACGCCGTCTGATGCAGGCCGAGCAGGGCCAGCGCGGTGGCGCTCTTGCCGGAGCCGGACTCGCCGACGATGCCGACCGCGCCGCCGGCCGGAAGCTCGAACGACAGCCCGTCGACGGCCTGCGTGTCACCGAACCGGATCCGCAAGTTTTCGATCTTGAGAGGCGCAACGTTTCCGCCCCCACCCCCGCCCTTGTGGGTGGGCGAAAACGTAGCGCGCGGCGGTGACGATTCTGGTGGGTTGTCCACAGGATTCGCGGTCATCTCAACTGCACCCGGGGGTCGATGGCGGCATAGAGCAGGTCAGCGACCGCGTTGGCGATCACGATGAGCAGCCCGGTGAGCAGCGTCACGCCGACGACCACCGGCAGGTCGATCTGGTTGACCGCCCCCACGAGCAGCTGGCCGATGCCGGGCAGGCCGAACATGGTCTCGGTGAGCACCGCGCTGGTCATGATCGAGGCCAGGTCGATCGCGGTCAGCGTGACCAGCGGCAACATCGCCCCGCGCAGCGCCCGCCGCCAGATGATCCGCCGTTCCGGCAGCCCGTAGGCGCGGGCCGTCCGGATGTGGTCCTCGGCCAGGGTCTCCTGGATGCCGGCCCGGGTGAGCCGGGCGTAGGCGGCGGTCTGGATGATCGCCAGCGCCACCCAGGGCAGCAGCAGGTTCTGGGCCCAGAGCAGGGGATCGGTGGTGAACGGGACGTAGGCGGGGAACGGCAGCCACTGGAGCACGACGCAGAACAGCAGCAGGAGCAGCAGGCCGACCAGGAAGACCGGCACCGCGTACCCGGTCAGGACCAGGCCGTTGACCAGCCGGTCGAGCCAGCGGTGCCGGCGCAGCCCGGAGAGCAGGCCGGCGCCGACGCCGGCCAGCAGGGACAGCACCTCGGCGCCGATCGCCAGCGAGGCGGACACCGGGAGGCGGTCGGCGAGCAGCGATGTCACCGACTGGTCGGTTTCGAAGGAGTAGCCCAGGCAGGGCGCGGGACAGTGCCGGGCCTGGGCGCCGGACGAGTAGTCGCGCCCGGCCACGAGGCCCTGGAGGAAGTGCGCGTACTGCACGTGGGCCGGGTCGTCGACGCCCATCGCGTGCCGGACCTCGACCAGCCGCTCCGGGGTGCAGCCCTTGCCGCAGGTGAGCACCGCGGGGTCGGACGGCGCCAGGTAGAACAGCCGGCCGAGCACGGCGTCGGCCCACCGCCCGCCCAGCCCGGCGGCCAGCCCGGCCAGCAGGCCGATCAGCACCTGGAGGATCGTCGCGCCGACCGCGACGCCGAGCGACACCCGCGCGCCGTAGACGATGCGGGCGAACAGGTCACGGCCGGTGCCCGGCTCGACGCCGAGCCAGTGGTCGCCGCTGACGCCGCCGTACGGTCCGGTGGGTACGCCGCCGCGCGCCGAATCGAGCAGGTTGTCGTGGTAGGTGGTCGGGTCCTGCCCGGCCAGGGCGGTGAGCAGCGGCGCCGACACGGCGACCACCACCATCACGGTGGCGATCGTCGCGCCGGCCACGAAGCCGCGGTCCCGCAACGCGACCGCGGCGAGGCTCACTTGACCGAGACCCGGGCCAGGTCGTAGGTGCCGCGCCAGCCGTCCGGCACCGCGTTCTTGACGTTCTTGCCGAAGAGGTAGACGTCTTTTTCGTGGGCCAGCGGGATGGTCAGCGCCAGCTTGCCGATCTTCGCATCCAGCGCGCCCCAGCGCGCCTGCGCCTGGGACTGGTCGGTGAGCGCGTTGATCGCGTCGATCTCGGCGTTGGTCGCCGGGTCGTTGTACTGGGCCAGGTTGAAGTTGCCGCCCGCGGTGATGATCTGCCGGCCGTCGAAGATCGGGATCAGGAACGGGCCGCCGGACGGCCAGTCGGCTCCCCAGTACTGCAGCGACAGGGCCGGCTGGGTGGCCGGCTTGCCGGTCACGTCACGGTAGGTCGCCGAGTCGATCGCGGTCAGCTTCACGGTCACGCCGGCCTGCTTGAACGCCTCCTGGACGGCGGCGGCGGCCTTCGGGCCGAGCCCGTTGGAGTCGTCGTTCTCGTGGGCCAGCTCGATGGTCAGGTTGCTCTTTCCGGCCGCGGCGAGCAGTTCCTTGGCCTTGGCCGCGTCGCCCGAGGCGCCGGCCGGGAAGTAGTCGTACTCCTGGTAGCCGAGCGCCTTCTGCGGCGGCAGGAAGGTGGTCGACGGGCCGGCCACCGCGGTGCCGCCGAGGGAGTTCACCACCGAGGTGCGGTTGATCGCGTAGGACAGCGCCTCGCGGACCTTCTGGTCGTCGAACGGCGCTTTCCTGGTGTTGAAGGCCAGGTAGTAGGTGGCCGGGAACTCGCCGCGGGCGACCCGCTCGGCCAGCTCGGAGCCGGGCTGGAGCTGGGCCAGCTGCTCGGGGCCGACCGACGCGTCGGTGGTGACCGCGTTGGCGTCGGCGCCGGCCCCGGTGACCAGCCGCTGGTTGATCACGGCGGCGTCCAGGCCGGAGGTGACCTCGATCCGGTCCGGGCAGGCGTAGCGCAGGGTGTCGGCCGGTGTTCTTCCAGTGCGGGTTGCGTACCAGGGTCAGGGTCTTCTTGGGCTGGTACTTCTCGACCATGTACGGCCCGGACGAGATCGGGTGGGCCTCGTACCCCACGCCGGAGTCCTTGGCCTTGGGCACCGGCGCGAACTGGGTGGCGGTGGCCAGGAAGGGGAAGTCGCCCTCGGGCTTGCTCAGCTTGAAGACGATCGTCTTCTCGTCCGGCGTCTCGATCGACCTGATGCCCTCGGGCTGCTTGTACGGGCCCTGGTAGGACGCCGCGTCGGCCAGCCAGTCGCGCAGGTAGGGCGCGCCGCCGGGCAGGGCGGGCGAGAACGAGCGCTCGATGCCGTACTTGACGTCGGCCGCGGTGATCGGGGTGCCGTCCTCGAAGAAGATGTCGTCCCGCAGCTTGTACGTCCACGTCTTGGCGCCGTCCGACGAGGTGCCCAGGTCGGTCGCCAGGTCGGGCGCGGGCTTGGTGCCGGCGTCGCCGGGCTGGCGGTTGCGGGTGGTGAGCGTGCGGAACAGCAGCGACGGGATGTTGCCGCCGCCCGAGGTGTAGAGCCGGGCCGGGTCGAGGTGGGTGATGCCGCCCTGGCTGAGCACCGTGAGCGTGCCGCCCTGACAGGTCTTCGGGTCGAAGGCGGCGGTCACAGACAAATCCTATAGGGTTACTAGGCGGGCTGGATCCAGTCGAGGGTGCGCTCGACGGCCCGGCGCCAGTTCCGGTATTCCCGTTCGCGCAGCGCCGGGTCCATAGTGGGCATCCATTGGGCCGCGCGGTGCCAGTTCTGCCGCAGCCCCTCGAGGTCGGGCCAGTAACCGACGGCCAGCCCGGCCGCGTACGCCGCGCCCAGCGACACCGTCTCGGAGGCCAGCGGGCGCACCACCGGCACGTCCAGCACGTCGGCCTGGAACTGCATGAGCAGGTTGTCGGCGGTCATGCCGCCGTCCACCTTCAGCGTCTTGAGGGTCAGGCCCGAGTCGGCGTTCATCGCGTCGACGACCTCGCGGATCTGCCAGGCGGTCGCCTCCAGCACCGCCCGGGCCAGATGGCCCTTGGTGATGTACGAGGTCAGCCCCACGATCACCCCGCGCGCCTCGGAACGCCAGTGCGGCGCGTACAGCCCGGAGAACGCCGGCACGATGTAGCAGCCGCCGTTGTCGGCGACGGTCCGGGCCAGCGTCTCGATCTCCGGCGCGCTGGCGATCAGCTCGAGCTGGTCGCGGAACCACTGCACCAGCGACCCGGTGATCGCGATCGACCCCTCCAGCGCGTACGCCGCGGGGGAGCCGGCCACCTGATAGGCGACCGTGCTGAGCAGCCCGTGGGTCGACCGGACCAGTTCGGACCCGGTGTTCAGCAGCAGGAAGCTGCCCGTGCCGTAGGTGCATTTGCCCTCGCCCGGCGTGAAGCAGGTCTGCCCGAACAGCGCCGCCTGCTGGTCGCCCAGCGCCGCGCCGATCCGTACCCCCGGGAAAGCGCTCCTCGCCTTGCCGAACACCCCCACCGAGGGCCGGATCTCCGGCAGCATGGCCCGCGGGACGCCGAAGAAGGCCAGCGACTCGGCCGACCAGTCGAGCGTGTGCACGTCCATCATCATCGTGCGGCTGGCGTTGGTCACGTCGGTGACGTGCAGGCCGCCGGTGAGCTTCCAGATCAGCCAGGTCTCCATCGTGCCGAACAGCACCTCGCCGCGCTCGGCCCGCTCGCGCAGCCCCGGGGTGCGGTCCAGCATCCAGCGGACCCGCGGCCCGGAGAAGTACGTGGCCAGCGGCAGCCCCGAACGATCATGCACGGTCGCCGCCCCGGGCTCCCGGGCCAGCCGGTTGACCAGCGCGTCGGTGCGGGTGTCCTGCCAGACGATGGCGTGACCGACCGGCTGGCCGGTGTCCCGCTCCCAGAGCACGACCGTCTCCCGCTGGTTGGCGATCCCGACCGCGGCCACCTGGTCCACGGTGATGCCGGCCCGGCGCAGCGCCTCGGGCCCGAGCCGCTCCACGTTGCGCCAGATCTCCATGGCGTCGTGCTCGACCCAGCCCGGTTTCGGAAAATACTGCTTGTGCTCCTGCTGGGCCAGGGACACCAGCTGACCGCGGCGGTCGAACACGATGCATCGCGTCGACGTCGTTCCCTGGTCGATCGCGACCACGTAACGCTCGGTCATCGTCATCTCCCCACAGCGGTGAGATCCCTCGAAACCGCCCGGGCGGTATCCCGGACGTAGGTCACCAGCTGGGGATGAGGCTGGTAGTGGGTGTCGCAGACCCGTTCGACGTGGCCGGAGATGCCGATCGCGCCGACCACCAGGCCGCCGTGCCCGCGGATCGGGGCGGCGACGCCGGCCTCGCCGGGGGTCAGTTCCTCGATCTCGACGCTGTACCCGACGGCCCGGATGTGGCTGAGGTCGATACTGAGCGCGCGGGCCGTGACCAGGGTGCGGTGGGTGAAGCGGTCCAAGATCGGTGGTGGGTGCGCTCCGGCCGCCGAGTACGCCAGGAGCGCCTTGCCCAAGGCCGTGGCGTGCAACGGGAGCAGCGCGCCGACCTCGAGCGTCTGGAACGTGTCGTCGGGGCGGAACACGTGGTGCACGACGAGCACCTGACCGTCGAGCACGGTGCCGATGCGCACCGCCTCGCCGCTGCGCGCGGCCAGCGGGTCGGCCCAGTTGATCGAGCGGGAACGGAGCTCGTTGATGTCGAGGTAGCCGGTGCCCAGCCGGAGCATGGCCGCGCCCAGCTGGTAATGGCCGGTGGCGCGGTCCTGCTCGACGAAGCCGACCGCTTTGAGCGTACGCAGAATGCCGTGGGTGGTGCCCTTGGCCAGATCGAGCGAGTGCGCGATGTCACCCAGAGTGAGCCGGCCGGTGCCGCCGGCGAGCAGCCGCAGCACGGCGGCGGCCCGCTCGATGGACTGCACTGTTCCAGGCATGTTTCGAGCTTCATGCGATCGGGTGAACGACGCAAGGGGCTGAGCGTTCGGCAATGTCGAACGGCGTTCATTGTTCGGGCTCGTGCCGCTACCTAGCGTCCTGTGCATCCAGCGTCAGGAGGGCACATGGCCGAACGACTCAAGATCCCGGGAATCTGGGGCGAGCTCGCCGCCGAATTCGCCGGGACCATGATCCTCATCCTCTTCGGTGTCGGCGTCGTCGCGCAGGTCGCCGGCGCGGAGATCGGAGATCACGACAGCATCGCCTGGTCCTGGGGACTCGGTGTGATGCTGGGCGTGTACGTGGCCGGGCGGATCAGCGGCGCCCATCTCAACCCTGCCGTCACCATCGCGCTCGCGGTCTTCAAGGGCTTCGAATGGCGCAAGGTGGCCCCCTACTCGATCGCCCAGTTCCTCGGCGCGTTCGTCGCCGCGCTGCTGGTGCGCTGGAACTACACCGAGGTCCTGCACGCCGCCGACCCCGGCCTCACGATCAAGACCCAGGGCGTCTTCTCCACGCTGCCCGGCAACGGGACCTTGCCGGTCGGCGAGTGGGGCGCGTTCCGCGACCAGATCATCGGCACCGCGATCCTGCTGTTCCTGATCCTGGCCATCACCGACGCGGCGAACACCCCGCCGTCGGCCAACCTGGCCCCGTTCATCATCGGCCTGCTGGTCGTCGGCATCGGCATGGCCTGGGGCACGAACGCGGGCTACGCGATCAACCCGGCGCGTGACTTCGGGCCGCGACTCGCCAGCTTCTTCACCGGATACGGTGGCGCGTTCCGAGATCAGACGGGTTACCTGTACTTCTGGATACCGATCGTCGCCCCGATCATCGGCGGCCTGATCGGCGCCGGGCTCTACCAGACGCTGATCGGACGGTTCCTTCCGTCCGCGGCGATCCAGGAGCCGGGCGAGCTGCCCACCACCGAGACACAGGAGGCAACCCGTGGCTGACTTCGTCGGCGCCGTCGACCAGGGCACCACCAGCACCCGATTCATGCTGTTCGACCACGGTGGCAACGAGGTCGGGCGGCACCAGCTGGAGCACGAGCAGATCCTGCCCCAGGCCGGGTGGGTGGAGCACAACCCGATCGAGATCTGGGAGCGTACGGTCGCCGTCGTCCGGACCGCGATGCAGGCCCGGGGGCTCGGCCCGAACGACCTGGCCGCGCTGGGCATCACCAACCAGCGCGAGACGACCGTGGTCTGGGACAAGAACACCGGCCGGCCCTACTACAACGCGATCGTCTGGCAGGACACCCGTACCGACCGGATCGCCTCCGCCCTCGACCGCGACGGCCGTGGCGACGTCATCCGGCAGAAGGCCGGGCTGCCGCCGGCCACCTACTTCTCCGGCGGCAAGATCCAGTGGATCCTGGAGAACGTCGACGGGGTCCGCGAGGCGGCCGAGCGGGGCGACGCCATCTTCGGCAACACCGACAGCTGGCTGGTCTGGAACCTGACCGGCGGCAACCACGTCACCGACGTGACCAACGCCAGCCGGACCATGCTGATGAACCTCGAGACGCTGGACTGGGACGACGAGCTGCTGTCGTTCTTCAACATCCCGCGCTCGATGCTCCCGGAGATCCGGCCCTCGTCCGACCCCAACACCTACGGCGCGACCCTGGACAACGGGCCGCTCGGCGGCAACGTGCCGCTCACCGGCATCCTCGGCGACCAGCAGGCGGCCATGGTCGGTCAGGTGTGCTTCGCGCCCGGCGAGGCCAAGAACACCTACGGCACCGGCAACTTCATGCTCCTCAACACCGGCACCGACCTGGTCCGCTCGAGCAACGGGCTGCTCACCACGGTCTGCTACAAGTTCGGCGACGCGGCCCCGGTGTACGCGCTGGAGGGCTCGATCGCGGTCACCGGGTCGGCCGTGCAGTGGCTGCGCGACCAGCTGCACATCATCAACGACGCGGCCCAGAGTGAACGGCTCGCGGCCACGGTGCCGGACAACGGCGGCGTGTACTTCGTACCGGCGTTCTCCGGGCTCTTCGCGCCGTACTGGCGTTCCGACGCGCGTGGCGCGATCGTCGGGCTCTCCCGCTTCAACACCGACGCGCACATCGCCCGGGCCACCCTCGAGGCCATCTGTTACCAAAGTCGCGACGTCGTGGACGCTATGGCCCAGGATTCCGGGGTAACCCTGGACGTGTTGAAGGTCGACGGCGGCATCACGGTCAACAACCTGTGCATGCAGATCCAGTCGGACGTCGTCGGGGTCCCGGTCAGCCGGCCGGTCGTCGCGGAGACCACCGCGCTGGGCGCCGCGTACGCCGCGGGCCTGGCCGTCGGTTTCTGGAAGAACACCGACGAGCTGCGCGAGAACTGGAACGAGTCCCAGCGCTGGCAGCCGACCTGGTCGGAAGAACAGCGCGAGGAGGGGTACGGCAAATGGAAGAAGGCCGTCGAACGCACCCTGAACTGGGTGGATGTGGACTGACATGAAGGAAGCACTGTCCCCGGAGTACCGGCGCGGCGCCCTCGCGGCGCTGGCCGGCGCCGAGTTGGACGTGCTGGTGGTCGGTGGCGGCGTGGTGGGGTCGGGCGCAGCGCTCGACGCCGCCACGCGCGGCCTGTCCACCGGCCTGGTCGAGGCGCGCGACTTCGCCTCGGGCACGTCGAGCAGGTCCAGCAAGCTCATCCACGGCGGTCTGCGCTACCTGGAGATGCTCGACTTCGCCCTGGTCCGGGAGGCGTTGCGCGAGCGCGGGCTGCTGCTGACCCGCCTCGCGCCACACCTGGTGCGCCCGGTGAAGTTCCTCTACCCGTTGCAACATCACGTCTGGGAGCGGGCGTACGCCGGCAGCGGCGTCACCCTCTACGACACGATGGCGCTCGGCGGCGGGCTCCCGCGACACCGCAACCTCACCCGGCGCGGTGCGCTGCGCGAGTGCCCCGCGCTCAAGAAGGAGGCCCTGGTCGGCGCCCTGCAGTACTACGACGCCCAGGTCGACGACGCGCGGCACACGATGTTCCTGGCCCGCACGGCGGCCGCGTACGGCGCCCACGTGGCCAGCCGCACCGAGGTGGTCGGCTTCCTGCGTGAGGGCGAGCGCGTGACCGGGGTGCGGGTGCACGACCTCGAGGACGACACCACCTTCGAGGTACGGGCACAGCAGGTGATCAACGCGACCGGCGTGTGGACCGACGACACCCAGGCGCTGGTGGGAGAGCGGGGCCAGTTCCACGTCCGCGCCTCGAAGGGCATCCACCTGGTCGTGCCGCGCGACCGCATCCAGTCGCGCACCGGCCTGATCCTGCGCACCGCGTCGAGCGTGCTGTTCGTCATCCCGTGGGGCCGGCACTGGATCATCGGCACCACGGACACCGACTGGGCCCTGGACAAGGCGCACCCGGCCGCCTCCAGCACCGACATCGACTACCTGCTGGCCGAGGTCAACAAGGTCCTCACCACGCCGCTGAGCCGGGTCGACGTGCAAGGGGTGTACGCCGGGCTGCGGCCGCTGCTGTCGGGCGAGTCGGAATCCACCTCCCAGCTCAGCCGGGAGCACACCGTGGCCAGCCCGCAGCCCGGCCTGGTCGTGGTGGCCGGCGGCAAGTACACGACGTACCGGGTGATGGCCAAGGACGCGGTCGACGCCTGCGTACACAACCTCGGCCGGGCCGTCCCGCCCTCCTGCACCGACGACGTCCCGCTCCTGGGCGCCGACGGCTTCCGCGCCCTGTGGAACCGCCGCCGGGTGCTCGCCGAGTCGTCCGGCCTGCACGTGGCCCGGCTCGAACATCTGCTCGGGCGGTACGGGGCGCTGGTCGACGAGATCCTCGCGGTGATCGCCGACGACCCGACCCTGGGCAAGCCGGTCGAAGGCGCCGAGGACTACCTCCGGGCCGAGCTGCTCTACGCCGCCACGCACGAGGGCGCCCGCCACCTCGAGGACGTCCTGACCAGGCGCACCCGCATCTCCATCGAGACCTTCGACCGGGGTGTCGCGGCCGCTCCGCACGCGGCCGAGCTGCTGGCCCAGGCGCTCGGGTGGACGCCGGAACAGACGAAGAAGGAGGTCGAGAACTACCGGCTGCGCGTCGAGGCCGAACGCGCCTCGCAGGAACAGCCGGACGACGAGACCGCCGACGCGGCCCGCCTGGGCGCCCCCGAGGTCGTCCCGCTCACCTCCGCGCCTCCAGCCCATTGAGCAGCAGGTCGAGGGTGAACTCGAACTCGGCCTGACTGTCGCACCAGCCGAGCGTGTCGCCGCCGTGGTCGTTGACCTCGGCGGCGACCATCGCGGTGAGGTGCGGGACAGCCTTGGCCAGCTCGGCGAGATCGGCCCCGGCCGCGTCCGGCGCCGCCGGGCTGAAGACCTCCTGCGCGAAGCCGAGCGGCATGCTGCCGAAGGCGTGCAGCGCCCGGTGCGCGAGATGGTGGTCGAAGCCGGCCTTCAGCATCGTGCCGACCATCCGGTCGTAGTACCCGAACACCGCCGCCGGGATCGACCTGCGGCTCCCCAGCAGGCCCGGCGCCCACGGATGGCGGATCATCACCTCGCGGGCCGCCAGGAACTGCCGTCTCAGCGTCTCGCGCCAGTCCGCCCCCTCACCGGTCGGCGGGATCTCGCTCAGCACCGTCTCCACGACCCCGTCGAGCAGTGCCTCCTTGTTGGGCACGTGGTAGTAGAGCGACATCGCCTCGACGCCGAGCCCGGCCGCCAGCCGTCGCATCGTCAACGCCGCGAGCCCCTCGGCGTCGACCAGCGCGACGGCCGCGCCCAGCACCCGCTCGCGACTCAGTGCCTGCTTGACCATTGCCGCTACCTTACATCGTATGGTTACCTTGCGCCGTAAGGTCGCGTCGTCGCCCTGGGGGCCGTCATGTCCGTTCGCATTGCCCGCGTCACCGGATTGCTCTACCTCGGCCTCGCGGCCGGTGGGGCGCTCGGCTTCCTGACCATCCGGCCGGCCCTGTTCGTCGCCGGTGATCCGGCCGCGACCCTGTCCCGCCTGACCGCGGACCCCGGGCTGGCCCGGCTGGGCGTCTCGCTCGAACTGTTCACCGTACTGACGCAGGCGCTGGCGGCGGCCGGCTTCTACCGTCTGTTCCACCGCGCCGATCGGTTCACCGCGGCCGGAGTGGCGGCGTTCGGCCTGGTCAACGCCGTGGTCGTGCTGGTGAGCGCGGCCCTGCTCGGCGCCGCGCTCCAGGTCGGGCCGGACGCCGCGGCGGTGCAGACGCTCTACCTGATCAGCGGGCAGCTGTGGGAGGTCGGCGGGTTGTTCTTCGGGCTGTGGCTGATCCCGATGGGCCTGTGGGTGTTGCGCTCGGCGTTGATGCCGCGGGCTCTCGGGTGGGTCCTGGTGGCCGGCGGCGTCGGGTACGTGGTGAGCGCCTTCGTGGGCGCCCTGCTCCCGTCGGCCGGGGTCGTCGCCGACCTGCTCGTCGTGCCCGCCACCGTCGGCGAGTTCTGGATGATCGGCTACCTGCTCATCCTCGGCGTCCGGCCCGCGCCTTCACCGGCGCCGGCCTCCTGACCGTCGTGCCCTGCGCCACGCCGTAGATCCGGCCGTACTCCGGATCGGCGCTCTTGAACCCGAACCCGAGCTGCCCGAACGCGTGTCTGGCATCAAGATCAACACCCATGTCGCGCCTGGGTGGGTGGTACAGACCGTCGCTCCCGCCGAGGTCGGTCCGGGCGGCCGCACGCTCCGCTTCCGCGGCCGCCCTCCCTGCACCCTGAGTGAGTGGTCACCCCCGCCGCTAACGCGGCGCCACCGCCGAGCGCTGCTGGGCCGCCTCGCCAAGATGCCAGCCTCACTTATATCAGCGATAGCCGTTAGATTCCCTGGTGGCAGCGGGCTGAGGGCGTTCGCCGGTTCTAGGCCGCCGAGCCCGCGCCCGCTGAGCGAGGTCAACGCATCGCCGGACTGGAAAGACGGATCTGACGAACTGACCGCGGCTCGCCGGGCAATGGACAAGGGCAGCGTGCACCCCGCCGGGAGCCGGCCGACCTGCACCCGATGCCCGATGAGAAGAGGGAAAAAGGTCGGCGAGGGGAAAGACTGGCCCGGACCATACTGGTTTCTGTGACCGCCAAGGCGCTGATCTTCGACTTCGACGGCTTGCTGATGGACACGGAGACCACGCTGCTGGAGAGCTGGCGCTGGGAGTGGTGGCAGCACGGGCTGGAACTCGACTCGGCCGGCTTCTTCGCCGACCATGGCGGCGACGCCAACGAGCCGCGTTACGCCGCGCTCGCCGAGGCCGTCGGGCCGGCCTACGACCGGGCGTCCAGCCATGCGCAGCGCATGGCCTACCGCGCCGCCCTGAACGAAGCGCTGGAACCCGCACCCGGCATCGTGGATTGGCTGGATCGGGCCGGTGAGCTGGGGTTGCGGCTGGCGGTGGCGAGCAGTTCCGGTGTTCACCACGTGGGCGCGATGCTGGATCGGACCGGGCTGAGGGCGCGGTTCGAAGTGCTGGCGACCGGCGATGAGGTGACCGCGCACAAGCCGGATCCGGCCGTCTACCTGCTGGCCCTGGATCGGCTCGGCCTGCCGGCGCGGGAGGCGGTCGCGTTCGAGGACACCGCGCACGGGGTCGCCGCCGCGCGGGCGGCCGGTCTGCCGTGCGTGGCCGTGCCGAACCGGCATGCCGACCATGGCCGGTTCACCCATGCGGACATGCTCCTGCCCGACGCCGCAAGCCGGTCGCTCGACGCGATCCTGGCCGCGCTCACTCCGCGTGCTGGTTGAGCTGACGCGGCCGGATGAGGGTGGTGACGGGAGCAGACGAAGGGCCGGGGCCGCGAGCAGGATGCCGGGCGCGCAAGGTGGACAGTCGGCGCGGCGGGATCGGCGGTCGAAGGGCTCGGAATTGGGACGGCGGGGTCCGTCTGCTGGGAATTGGCGAAGCGGGCCAAAGGGGGCGCGG
Source organism: Actinoplanes sp. NPDC051470 (assembly GCF_040682035.1). Taxonomy (NCBI): domain Bacteria; kingdom Bacillati; phylum Actinomycetota; class Actinomycetes; order Micromonosporales; family Micromonosporaceae; genus Actinoplanes; species Actinoplanes sp. NPDC051470. The sequence continues at coordinate 56,770 of NZ_JBFBAA010000041.1, read as the reverse complement.
GCGGGCGGACCAGGGAGATCCAGTTCGGGGGATCGGCGCGGTTTGACATGGGACATTGACGGGCGTCGACGCGGAAGGGGCGTTTCGGGCCAACGGGAAACTGTGATGGGGCAAACAGGACCGTTTGCTTTCGGGGCGTGACCAGAGCGTCATCGTGTGTGCACGATGTGCTGATCGAACCCCCGCACCCCGAGGAGAACTTCGGTGACCCGACGCCCGCGCATCGACGACCTGACCTCGTTCGCCGCGCCGGAGGAGCCCGCACTGTCGCCGGACGGAACGCTGATCGCGTACGTCCTGCGCACCGCCGATGCCACCGCCGACCGCGCCGTGACCTGCCTGTGGCGCGTGGGCGCCACGGACGGTGAACCGCAGCAACTGACCCACGGACCCGCCGACACCGCGCCGGCCTGGGCGCCGGACGGGGAGCGGATCGCCTTCCTGCGGGCCGGCCAGGTCTGGGTCCTGCCGGCCGGCGGCGGCGAACCACAACAGCTGACATCGTTGCCACAGGGTGCGGGGGCGCCGGTGTGGAGCCCGGACGGCGGCCGGATCGCGTTCACCGCGCGGGCCGAGATCAGGCAGCCGAACAAGCCCGTGGTCGCGGATCGGCTCGGTATCCGGGAGGCCGGCCATGTGCATGTCCTCGACCTGGCCACCGGCGCCTGCCGGCAGATCACCGACGGGGACTGGCCGGTGGGCCAGCCGGCCTGGTCGCCGGACGGCACCCGGCTGGCGTACCCGGCCTGCACCGGGCCGGACGCCGACCTGAGCCTGCGCGAACCGGTGTGGGTGATCGACGCCGGCGGGAAGGGCGAGCCGCGCGTGCACGGGCCGGTCGACGGGGTGGCGACGACCGTGACCTGGGACGGCGACGCGCTGCTGGTGACCGGGCGCCCGGACGGGCCGGGCGGCCACCAGCATCTGCTCCGCATGCCGGTCAGCGGGACGGAGCCGACCGATCTGACCGCCGCCCTCGACCGGAACGTCTCACCGGTGGCGCCGAAGATCAGCGGGGACAAGGTCTACTTCTCCGCCATCGACCGCGGCTGCACCCATCTCTACGCCGCCGACGACCAGAAGGCCAAGGCGGTCGTCCAGGGCGCGGGGCGCAACGTGGCCGGCTACGACGTGCGGGGCAACACGGCCGTGGTGGTGCTGGAGACTTCGGAGTCGCTCGGCGAGATCGTCGTGGTCGATCTGGAGACCGGTGAGGAACGCGTACGCACGAAGCACAGCGACCCGGAGATCGTGTTCTACCCGCGGCGGGAGCGCGAGTTCGCCATCTCGGACGGCGCCGTGGTGCACGGCTGGGTGATCCGCGACGACGACGCCACCGGCCCGCGGCCGCTGCTGCTCGATGTGCACGGCGGCCCGCACAACGCCTGGAACGGGGCCGCGGACGGCATCCACATGTACCACCAGGAGCTGGTCCGGCAGGGGTGGACGGTGCTGCTGCTGAACCCGCGGGGGAGCGACGGGTACGGCGAGGCGTTCTACGTGGCCGTCTCCGGCGCCTGGGGCGAGGCCGACGCCAAGGACCTGCTCGAGCCGATCGACCGGCTGGTCGAGGAGGGCATCGCCGACCCGCGGCGGCTGGCGGTGACCGGCTACAGCTACGGCGGCTTCATGACGTGTTATCTGACCAGCCGCGACCAGCGCTTCGCGGCGGCCGTCACGGGGGCGCCGATCAGCGACCTGACCAGCATGACCGGGACGGCGGACATCGCGCAGTACCTCGGCGTACACGAGATCAGGGTGTTGCCGTGGCAGGACCGTGAGCGGTCGGCCGAGCTCTCGCCGCTGTCCCAGGTCGAGCGCGTGACCGCGCCGACGCTGATCCTGCAGGGCGCCGACGACCGCCGCTGCCCGCCCGACCAGGCCCGGCAGTGGCACACCGCGCTGCGGCAGCGGGGCGTGCCGGCGCGGCTGGTGATGTATCCGGAGGCCGATCACCTGTTCCTGTTCAACGGGCGGCCGTCCTACCGGATCGACTACCACCGGCGGACCGTGGCCTGGCTGCTGGAGCACACCGCGGGCCGGCCGGCCACGCTGGACCCGGTGCGCTGGGAGCGGCGGCTGCGGGTGCTGGCCGAGCGGCACAACGTCCCGGGCGCGGCGCTCGGCATCACCCACCTGGACGGCGAGACGATCGAGGTCGCACACGGTGTGCTGAGCACGTCGACCGAGGTGCCGGCCACGCCGGATTCGGTGTTCCAGATCGGCTCGATCTCCAAGATCTGGACGACCACGTTGGTCATGCAACTGGTCGAGGAGGGCCGGCTCGACCTGGACGCGCCGCTGAGCGACGTGCTGCCGGAGTTCAAACGTTCCGGCGTCACCATGCGCCACCTGCTCACTCACACCAGCGGCATCGACGGCGACGTGTTCACCGACACCGGCCGGGGCGACGACTGCGTCGAGAAGTACGTCGACCTGCTCGCCGACGTGGCCCAGAACCACCCGGTCGGCGCCACCTGGTCGTACTGCAACGCCGGGTTCGTGCTGGCCGGCCGTGTGGTCGAGCGGCTGACCGGGCTGACCTGGGACGGCGCCGTCCAGAAGCGCATCTGCGAGCCGCTCGGCCTGACCCACACCGGCACCATGCCCGAGGAGGCGCTGCTGCACCGGGCGGCCGTCGGCCACCTGAACGCGCGCACCGGGTTAAGACCCACGCCGGTCTGGATGCTCCCGCGGGGGATCGGACCGGCCGGGCTGATCCATTCGTCGGTCGGCGACGTACTGGCCTTCGCACGCATGCACCTGGCCGGCGGCGTGGCGCCGGACGGCCTGCACGTGCTGGGCGAGAAGGCGGTCTCGGCGATGACCGAACACCAGGTGGACGTGCCGGACGGGCACACGCTGCACGACTCGTGGGGGCTGGGCTGGATGCGCGCCACCTGGGACGGCCGGCTGGTGCTGGGCCACGACGGGCGGACCGTGGGACAGTGCGCGTTCCTGCGGCTGCTGCCCGAGGCCGGGTTCGCGATGACGCTGCTGACCAACTCGGACGAGGCCGCCGACCTGGCCGACGAGCTGCTGCGGGAGGTGTTCGCCGAGGTCGCCGGGGTGGCCATGCCGCGGCCGCCGGCCCCGCCGGAGCAGCCGGTCGAGGTGGACATCACGCCGCACGTGGGTGTCTACCGCCGGGCCGGCGCCGAGATCGAGGTGCTGGCCGACGGCCCGGCGCTGCGCTACACGGCCACCGGCGAGATGACGCAACTCACCGCCGAGCCGGTCACCGAGTACGCTCTGGTCGCGCTCTCCGAGGACCATTTCGTGGTGCGCTCGCCGTATTCGTCGGTCTGGACACCGGTCAGGTTCTACGCTCTGCCTACCGGGGAGCGCTACGTGCACCTCTCCATCCGCGCGACCCCGAAGGTGGAGCTTGCGTGATCGCCGACGCCCTGAGACTGATCGAGTGCGAGTCGCCGTCCAGTGACCTGTCCGCCCTGGCCGACTGCGCCGGGCTGGTCGCGGGGCTGGGCGAGCGTCTGCTGGGTGCGGCTCCGGAGCGGATCCAGGTCGATGGGCGTACGCATCTCCGCTGGCGATCCTTCGACGACGGCCCGCGTGTCCTGCTGCTCGGCCACTACGACACGGTGTGGCCGATCGGCTCGCTGGCCCGCCACCCGGCCACCGTCCGGGACGGCGTGCTGCGCGGTCCCGGCTGCGTCGACATGAAGGCCGGCCTGGTCCTGGCCATGCACGCGCTGGCCGGCCGGCCCGATCGCGCCGGGGTCGAGCTGCTGATCACCGCGGACGAGGAGATCGGCTCGCCGACGTCGCGCCGGCTGATCGAGGAGGACGCCGCCGGCTGTGTCGCCGCCCTGGTCCTGGAGGCCGCGGCCGACGACCGGGGTGCGCTCAAGACCGCGCGCAAGGGCATCGCGGGTTACACCATCGACGTGTACGGGAAGGCGGCGCACGCCGGCCTCAACCCGGAGCTCGGGGTGAACGCTTCGGTCGAGCTGGCCCACCAGATCGTGGCGGTGGCCGGGCTCGGGAACCGGGACCGCGGCACGACCGTCACACCGACCGTGCTCAGTGGTGGAACAGCGGCCAACACCGTGCCCGCGCGGGCACGGCTGGTCATCGACGTCCGGGTGCCCGACGCGGACGAGGCGGAGCGGGTCGACGCCGCGTTGAAGAGCCTGCGCCCGGTGCTGCCCGGGGCGCGGCTCGAGGTCACCGGTGGCGTCAACCGGCCGCCCATGCCGCCGGAAGCCTCGGCCGGCCTGCACCGGCGGGCGATCGCGGTGGCCGGGCGGCTGGGCCAGCCCGCCCCGGCCGGTGTCGCGGTCGGCGGCGGCTCGGACGGCAACTTCACCGCCGCGATCGGGGTGCCCACGCTGGACGGCCTCGGCGCGATCGGCGGCGGGGCGCACGCCGACGACGAACACGTGCTGGTGGACACGATGGACGGGCGCGTCGCCCTGGTCGCGGCCCTGATCGCCGATCTACGGTCGGACTCGTGACGGAAACCGAAGCGGAGGCGGCCGCCCGGGCCGCCGGGGTGCGCATCCGCGCGCTCGAGAGCATCACCGACCTGATGGCCGCCGACTCCCTGACCCGGGACATCTGGCAACCGGTCGAGCCCGGCATGATGCTGCCGCTGGAGACCATGCGGGCCTTCGCGCACACCGGCAACTACCTGGTCGGGGCGTACTCCGGCGAGGAGATGGTCGGGTGCAGCATCGGCTTCTTCGAGGCGCCGGCGGCGAACGCCCTGCACAGCCACGTCACCGGGGTCACCGACCGGGCGGCCGGGCGCGGCGTCGGCCGGGCGCTCAAGCTGCACCAGCGGCAGTGGTGCCTGGAACGCGGCGTCGCGGCGATCACCTGGACGTACGACCCGCTGGTGGCCCGGAACGCGTACTTCAACCTGGCCCGGCTGGGCGCGCGGCCGACCACCTACCTGACCAACTTCTACGGCACCATGCAGGACGGGCGGAACGGCAAGGACGAGAGCGACCGGCTGATGGCCCGCTGGGAGGTGGCCCGCTACCCACCGCCTCCGACTCCGGTGGACGGCGCCGAGGTGGTGCTCGGCCGGGCGGCCGACGGCGGGCCCGCTTACGAGCCCGGCGGCGGGCCGCGGGTGCTGGTGGCGGTGCCCGATGACATCGAGGCGCTGCGCGAGGCCGACCCGGACACGGCCAACCGGTGGCGCCACGCGGTGCGCGAGGCGCTGACCGGGCTGCTCGCCGAGGGCTACTATTTCGCGGGCTTCGACCGCACCGGGTACTACATCCTCGAGCAATGATCATTCGGTCGCGGTTCCCGGTCGACGATGCCGTCCTCAGCGCTCTGCATTCGCGTGCTTTCGGCGTACCCGTCGAAGTGAAGAAGTGGTCTTCGCAGTTGAACCGGCACGCCTTGACCTGGCTGGGCGCCTTCGACGCCGGCGATGAGCTGATCGGCTTCGTGCAGGTGGCGTGGGACGGCGGCGGGCACGCCTTCATCCTGGACACCGCGGTCGACCCGGCCGCGCAGGGCCGAGGCGTCGGCGCGGCGCTGGTGCGGACGGCCGCCGCCGAGGCCAAGGCGGCCGGCTGCGACTGGCTGCACGTCGACTACGAGCCACACCTCGACCACTTCTACCGTGACCGCTGCGGGTTCCGCCCCACTCAGGCCGGGCTCATCAGCCTCGACTCCCAGGCGACCTGACGCTGGAACACCTGGAAGCCGAGGCGGCGGTTGATGGCCAGCATCGGGGTGTTGTCGGCGGCGCTCTGGGTGACCAGGTAGCGGATCTCGGGGTGCTCGCGGATCAGCACCGACAGCATCGCGTCCTTCAGGCGGGTGCCCAGGCCACGGCCCCGGGCCGCCGGCAGCACACCGGTGAACTCCTGCTCGGCCACCCCCGGCGTGGTCGGCGACAGGGTGACCTGGGTGAAGCCGGTGATCACGCCGGCCTGGTCGCGGGCGCACAGGGTCAGCCAGCGCTCGCCGGCGAAGGCGGCCCGTTCCTCGAGCAGGCCGAGCGAGGCGGTCATCGACGAGGTGCCGCGCGGCGGGATCTCCAGCATGCGGTGGGCCTGCGCGAACGACTCCCGTAGCGCGGTCGGGCACGGGCCGAACCAGCCGGCCAGGCTGTCGTCGCTCGGGCCGGCGGCGCGCCCGCGCAGGTCGAGCAGGCTCCACTCCTCGGCGCCGCGGGGCCGGTCGAAGCGGGCGACCAGGAAGCCGTGACCGGCCGAGTGTTCCGCGGCCCGGCCGTAGACGGTGGCCGGGCCGTCGGCGAGCGCGGCCGCGCGTACCCATTGCATCAGCTCCGAGCCCAGGCCCCGGCGCCGCCAGTCGGCCCGGACCACGATCCGCAGCTTGCCGGACGGCAGCGTCAGCGTCGCGTACCCGATGGGCGTGTTGTCCGCGGCCCGAGCGACCCATCGGCGCTGCGACTCGCCATGCCGGGCGCGCAGCGAGCGAGCATCCGGCGGGCGCGGGTCGTACACCTCCGCGTCCGCGGTCCGGCACAGGTCGGCGAGGTCGTTACCGGCCTCTTCGACGATCTTCCACATCGGCACGGCGAGAACATACCTGGTTGACGGGCCCGGCCGTGGACCGCCACGATGCCGGGTGTGGACGAGCTGCGGGGGAACCGGCACGCGTGGGAGATCGCCTCGGAGAAGTACGTGCGGGAGTACTCCTCGCTCTCCGGCCTTGCCGAGGGCACCTATCCGCTCTTCCCGGCCGAGCTTGCCCTGCTCGGACCATTGCTGGCAACGGCGCCGCACGTGGTCCATCTGCAGAGTGGCTGGGCCCTCGACGACGTCGCCCTGGTGCGGGCCGGCGCCGCCTCGGTGGTCGGCGTCGACTTCAGCGTGGTGGCCGCCGCCACCGGCCGGCGGCGGGCGTGTGAGCTCGGCCTGCCCTGCCACTACGTGACCGGCGCGCTGCCCGGCGCCCCGCTGCGGGCCGGCTGCGCCGACCTGGTCTACACCGGCAAGGGCGGTCTGATCTGGATGCCCGACATCGACGCCTGGGCCCGGGACATCGCCCGGCTGCTCCGCCCCGGCGGCCACTTCTTCATCTTCGACGGCCACCCCGCCTCCGCCCTGTGGTCGTGGGACACCGATGTCGCCCGCATCCGGCCCGACCGGTCGTACTTCGCCCGCGGCTACGTCAACGACAGCTTCCCGGCCAACGGCGCCGTCGAATACCAGTGGACCCTGGGCCGGCTGGTGACCGCGGTGGTGAACGCCGGCCTCGCGATCGAGCACCTCAGCGAACACCCCGAGCCGTTCTGGAAGATGGGCGACGTCGAGGCGGCGGCCTTCGACGGCCGGCTCCCCAACACCTACGCCCTGCTCGCCCGCAAGGGCTGAACGAGGAAGCTTGGCGCGGCGTGGTCGCCGGATCGACCAGCGTGAGGGTCTCGCCGGGCACGGGGGTCCAGGCGCCGTCGATGAACGCGTTGCCCGTTCGGGCACGCGGGTAGCGGCGGGGTTACAGTCGGCCATGGCCCGTCTCCTTGATCGCCTCGCCACCCGGCTGCTGAAGCTGCCGCCCGCGACCACCGGCTACACGGTCACCAAGGATTTACGGGTGCCGATGCGCGACGGCGTGACGCTGGCCGCCGATCTGTTCCGGCCGGTCGCCGAGGCGGCGGGGACGATTCTGATCCGTGGCCCGTACGGGCGGGGGATGTTCGCGGCGGGCGCCGCCGGCGTCTATGCCGCCCGAGGTTACGCGGTGCTCTACGTGTCGTCGCGCGGGACGTTCGGGTCGGGTGGCGTGTTCGACCCGATGGCCACGGAGGCCGACGACGGGCAGGACGTCGTGCGCTGGATGGTGGCGCAGCCCTGGTTCACCGGGCGGTTCGCCACGCTCGGGATCTCGTACCTGGGATTCACCCAGTGGGCGCTGATGGCCGACCCGCCGCCGCAGCTGGCCGCCGCGATCGTCGCCGTCGGCCCGCACGACTTCGCCCGGCACATGTGGGGGACCGGCGCGCTGAACCTGGACTTCCTCGGCTGGGCCGACCTGGTCGCGCACCAGGAGGACCCGGGTGTGCTGCGCCGCGTGTACCGGCAGGCCACCGCGGCCAAGCGGCTCGGACCGGTGCTGGCGGGGCTGCCGGTGGCCGACGCGGGGGAGCGGTACCTGGCCGGGCGGGCGCCCTGGTACCGGGACCGGGTGACCCGCCCGGACCTGGCCGACCCGTTCTGGGCGCCGATGCGGCAGGCGGCCGCCCTGGAGCGGGCCGACGTGCCGATCCTGATCGCGGCGGGCTGGCAGGACCTGTTCCTGGAGCAGTCGATCGAGCAGTACACCCGGCTGCGTGACCGCGGGGTCGACGTGGCGCTGACCGTCGGGCCGTGGAGTCACACCCAGGTGGCCGGCCAGGGCGCCGGCCTGATCACCCGCGAGACCCTCGACTGGCTGGGCGAACACCTCGCCGGGCACGGCCGGCGGCGGCGCCGGACGCCGGTCCGGGTGTTCGTCACCGGGGCGGGCGAGTGGCGCGACCTGCCGTCGTGGCCGCCGGCCGAAAGAGAACGAACGTTCTTTCTGAATGTGAACGGCGAGCTGACCGCGGAGCGCGCCGGCGAGGCCGCCACGGCCGCCTTCACCTTCGATCCGGCCCGGCCGACCCCGGTCAGCGGTGGCCCGGTGCTGTCCGGCGGCGGCGTGGTCGACGACAGCGCGCTGGCCGGCCGGGACGACGTGCTCGCGTTCACCAGCGCCCCGCTGACCGAGCCGCTGACCGTCCTCGGCGCCCCGGTGCTGACCCTGGCGCACAGCTCGGACAACCCGCACGTCGACGTCTTCGCCCGGCTGTCCGACGTGGGCGCGCGTGCCCGGTCGCGCAACGTCACCGAGGGCTACCTGCGGCTCGACCCGGAGCGTGGCGACGGGCCGGTCACGCTGAGGCTGCGGAACGTCGCGCACCGTTTCGCCGCGGGGAGCCGGGTGCGCCTGCTGATCTCGGGCGGCGCCCACCCGCAGTACGCCCGGAACCTCGGCACCGGGGAGAACCCGAGCACCGGGTCGGCCATGAGGCCGGCCACGCACGCCATCGCGCTGCGTACCTCGAGCATCGTCTTGCCGCAGGTCGAGCCCGAGGGTTGAAGGCTGAATTGATGGTTTCCAAAACGGCTGAACGTTTCGCGGACGTGACACGTACAGAAAGACGCCAATGTCACCGAGGACTGGAGTCGCGATGGCCGGGACGGGAATCGATACGTCGATCCTGCACAAGGGTGCGCACAGCGCGTCCTACTTCGACCTCGCCCGGAACGCGGGTGACGGTGTGGAGATCGTCGATTTCTGCATTCCCTGCAACCCGTACTTCCCGACCCCGGAGATGTTCGACGAGCTCTCCCGCGACCTCAAGAACATCCTGAAGTACTACCCGAGCGACTCGGCGAACATCACCAAGAAGCTCGCCAGCGTGCTCAACCTGCACCCGCAGACGGTGGCCATGGCCAACGGCTCGACCGAGCTGATCACCTGGATCGACCACCTGCTCATCAAGGAGAGCGTGGCGATCCCGATCCCCACCTTCGGGCGGTGGACCGACCAGCCGCTGGAGACCGGCAAGCGGGTCGACATGTACCCGCTGCAGGAACGGGACGGCTTCCGGCTCAACCTGGACGACTACGTGCGCTTCATCCGCGAGCGGGGCACCCGGGTGGCCGTGGTCTGCAACGTGAACAACCCGGACGGCGGCTACCTCCCGCGGCGCGAGGTGATCCGGTTCATGGACATGCTCGGCGACCTCGACCTGGTCGTCATCGACGAGTCGTTCATCGACTTCTCCGACGAGGAGCAGTACCCGTCGGTCGGCCCGGACGCGGTGATCCGCCCCAACACGGTCGTCCTGAAGAGCCTGGGCAAGAACTTCGGCCTGCACGGCATCCGGTTCGGCTACCTGCTGGCCAACCCGGCCATCGCCGGGAAGATCGCCAGGACGCTGCCCAAGTGGAACCTGAACTCGCTGGCCGAGAAGGTCGTCTACATGATTCAGGAGCACGACGGCGAGTACGAGGAGAGCCTCGCCCTGCTGAGCCGGGACCGCCGGTCGATGGCCGGCGAGCTGTCCCGGATCCCCGGCCTGACCGTCTTCCCCTCGCAGGGCAACTTCATCCTGGTCAAGCTGCCCACCGAGTGGTCCGGTGTGGCGCTGCGCGACTTCCTGGTCGCCAACCACGGCGTCTACACCCGCGAGTGCGGCAACAAGCTGGGCATGACCAGCCAGTTCATGCGGATGGTGGTGCGGCCGGCCCGGGACGTGGACCGGCTGATCGACGGGATGATCGATTACGGCAGCCAGTTCCGCCGCCCGCCGTCGTACGAGGCCGACCCGCTGGACACCCGCCGCGGCTGGGAGCCGCCGCAGCCGGAGGCCCGGCCGGACAACCTGATCCAGTACCCGTCCCGGGGCCGTTCCGAGTACTCGGCCCGCCGGGCCGCCATGTAGCCCCTGTGGATAACCGTCCCGGAACGTCACACCCGTGCGCTACATTTCCGCCCACCCAGTGCCGGGGTGGGGGAGGTGGCGGCACGCGCGCGGGAGGCAAATTGATCTTGCGGCTAGAGCGTGGCGGGGACGCCCAGCCAGCTCCGGATGTCGCTGAGGCTGCCGGGGCCCTGGTCGGCGGCGACCGAGCCGGCCAGGTCGGCGACCGTGACCGCGCGCAGGGCCTGGCGCCAGGCCTGGTCGGCGGAGAGCATCGCGCGGTTGATGGCGCACGGCGTCAGGCACTCGGAGGCGCTGATGGCGATCGGGCCGCGCTGGCGGATCTCGGTGCAGACGAAGGCCGGCAAGGCGCCGTCGACCGCCTCGACCACGTCCAGCACGGTGATCTCGGCCGAGGAGCGGGTGAGGATGTACCCGCCGGAGTGGCCCTGCACCGACTCGATCAGGCCGGCCCGGGACAGCGCCTGCATCTGCTTGGCCAGATAGCTGGCGGACACGTCGTGCAGCTCGGCCAGGCGGGCGGCGGGGACGGGGCGGTCGGCCGCGGTCAGCACCACGCAGCTGTGCAGGGCCCATTCGACGCCACCGGACATCTTCACGCCGACACGCTACTTTCCCGGACAATATTGTCCGAATTGGATGGTCAGGATCATTTCACGCCGCGAAAAACTCGGATCGGCATGAACAACGGGTTGACCGGTCCGTTGTGGAGTCCGACGCACGCTTTCCGCTGCGGCGCCGGTGCTCCAGCCGGTGGCCGTGCCGGGGCCGTAAGCAGGCGCCGCGACCCCCCTCCGACGGCGCCGGCCCTGGGGAATCGGTGCCCCTCCACCCACCCCGCGGTGGAGGGGCACCTCCCGAGAACACGACCGGAGCGGTCAGGCGGCCTCCAGTCCGGTCCGCAGAGCCCGGAGGGCGTAGTGGGTGCGCGACTTGACCGTCCCGACCGGGACGCCCAGGCGTTCGGCCACCTCGTCGATCGAACGGCCACGCAGGTAGACCTGGGACAGGATGTCGCGGTGGGCCGGCGTCAGGCGGTCGAAGGCGTACCGCATGGACGCGCCGGCCAGCGCCGAGCCGGTGGTGTCGTCGCGGGCGGCGATCCAGTTCAGGTCGACGGCCCCGACCTCGGCCGGGCGGTTGTGCCGCATGCGCACGACGTCGATGACCAGGCGCCGGGCCACCGTGAAGAGCCAGCGGCGGATGCCCTCGGAGTCGTCGGGCAGCGAGTCGATGTGCCGCCAGGCCCGCAGCATCGTCTCCTGGAGCAGGTCCTCGGCGGTCTGCCGTTCCCCCTTGGTGAGGCCGAGCAGGAAGCGGGACACGTCGCGTGAGTGTTCGGCGTGCAGGGCGACCATGCGGGCCTCCCGGTCCTCCCCGCGCAGAGATGGTGTTTCCAGAGGTGGTGCGAGCATCCGTAACCCCCGTCGGGCGAACTAGGGCGAGATGAGGTCACGGACCGGGTCCGGTCCGTCTGCCCGAGAACGCTAGAAGGCGGGGGTGTCATCGCACTGACACTCGAGTGCGGAATGAGTGCCGTCGCGGCGTGCGGGAAACAAGTCACGGTCCGTCACGAAAGCGGACGACGGCGGGCCGGCCACCGGCGGGCAGCGTGCGGCGCCGCCGTCGCCCGCAACGGGAGCGGCGCTGTCCCTGACCCCCCAGCGGCAACACGCCGGCTCCATCCGTTAAGAACGGTGCTGACCAGGCGTTGTTCATTTGGCCAGGCGAAGTGATCTGGATCACAGTTGTCACCGTGAACACAGGCTGCCGGTATGCGTCCTTAGTGACGCAAGGCGGCCACCTCTCCCCGTGCGGTGGTCGCCTTGCCCGAACCGGTCCGGGAGACCCGGAGCGGGTTCTGCTCAGGCCGAGGGACGCAGCCGCCGACGCAGGGCGTGAGCGGTCGCCGCCTGCGCGTACGAGATCAGCCTCAACGCCTCGTCCCAGGCCCGCCCCGCCTCGGAGGCATCGCCGGCCGCCGTGAGCGCGTCACCGAGCGCGGTCAGCGCCTCGGCGGTCTGCGGCCTGGCCGACGCCTCCCGGAAGCACACGGCGGCGGCCCGCCACGCCGCCACCGCGGCCTCGTGATCGCCCGCGGCGGTGTGCACCTTCCCGATCACGTCCCAGCACTCCCCGGCCCCGAGCTGGTCGTCCAGCTCCTGGAAGACACCGAGCGCCCACCGGGCCAGCCGCGCCGCCTCGTCCCGATGCCCCAGCGCCGCGTGGTTGGCCGCCTGCTCGACGGCGGCGTCGGCCAGCTGCTTGCGGTCGCCGGTGGCGGTGGCCTGGGCGATCGGCTTGGCCAGGGCGGCCAGCGCCTCGTCGTGCCGGCCCTGCTGGCGCAGCACCATCGCGATGTTGAACTCGACCCGGCTCAGCTCGGCCCCGAGCCCCAGCGCGACGAACAGCGACCGGCTGCGTTCCAGGTGGAGCACGGCCGCGTCGAAGTCGCGCTGGAAGTAGTACGCGCCGGCCAGGCTGCGGTGGGTGCGCGCCTGGCCGGGCCGGTCACCGCCGCGCTCGGCCGCCTCGAGCGCCACGAGCGCGGTGGCCGCCCAGTCCAGCGACCGGCCGCTGCGCTCGAAGTAGTGCTGGATGCCGACGGCGAGCTGCCACGCGGCGGCGTGCCGGCCGGTCCGCGCGGCGAACTGCACGAGGTCGATCAGGACCTGCCCCTCCGCCTCCAGCCAGGACATCGCCGCCACCCGGCCGGGGAAGGCCAGGGGAGTCACGTCCGGGCCGGTGTCGGGTACGCCGTGCTGCTCGGCGCGGGTGGACAGAAGCTCATGGGCGACGGCCGCCGTGGACCGGTAGAAGCGCAGGCAGCGGTCTTCGGCGGCGCTCCGCTCGGCGGCCCCGGCCTCGTCCAGCAGCTCGGTGGCGTACGCGTGGAGCAGGTCGTGGGTCTGATAGCGGCCCGGCCGGTGCTCGGCGATCAGGTGGGCCCGGTTCAGCTCCCCGACCAGCCGGCGTCCGGCCCGGGCGGGCACCCCGGCCAGCGCCGCCGCCCCGGCGATCGACACGTCCTTGCCGGGGTGCGCGGGCAGCAGCCGGAACAGCCGCTGGGTCTCCGGGTTCAGCGCCCGGTACGACCACGAGAACACCGCGCGCAGATCGGTGTTCGGGTCGTCACCGGAGAACCCGTCGAGGCTGCCCCGGGCCAGCCGGAGCTCCTCGGCGATCCGTTCCAACGGGGTGTCCGGCCGGCTCGCCGCGCGGGCACACACCACCGCGCAGGCCAGCGGCAGCCGCCCGCAGCTCTCGATGATCTCGTCGACCATGTCGCCGGCCGCGTTCACCCGGGCCGGGCCGAGCCGCCGGATGAACCCCTCGCGCGCCTCCTCGAGGGTGGGCAGCGCGACCGGCATCGGGTGGGCGCCGGCGCCCGCCATCAGGCCGGTCAGCCGGCTGCGGCTGGTCACGATGACCAGGCAGCCCGGGCTGCCGGGGAGCAGGTGGCGGACCTGTTCGGTGTCGCGGCAGTTGTCCAGCACGATGAGCAGCCGGCGGCCGGCCACGGTGCTGCGGAACAGGCCGGCCTGGGCGTGCAGCTCGGCCGGGATGGTGTCCTGGGGCACGCCCAGCGAGCCGAGCAGGCCGCGGAGCGCCTCGGCCGTACTCATCGCGGGTCCTTGCCCGTCGAAGCCGCGCAGTTCGACGTAGAGCTGACCGTCCGGATAACGCGGGGCGAGCGCGTGTGCGATGTGCACGGCCAGGGTGGTCTTGCCGACGCCCGGCATGCCGTCCAGCGCCAGCACCCCGGCGCCGTCCGGCCCGGGCGCCCCGGCGACGCGGTAGGCCTCGGCCAGGGCGCCGACGCGGCCGGCGAAGAACGGCAGGTCCGGCGGGAGTTGCGCGGGTGCGGGCAGGGCCGCGGCCGATGTCGGGGCGGGGGTACGCCCGGCGGTCCGGCGAACCACCCGGTCGTACGCGTCGCGCATCTCCTCGCCCGGGTCGATGCCCAGCTCGTCGGCCATCCGGCGGCGTACCGCGTGGTAGAGGTCGACCGCCTCGGCCTGCCGCCCGTCCGCGGCCAGCGCGACCAGCAACCGGCTCTGCAGCGCCTCGTCGAGCGGATGCCGCCCGGCCGCGTCCCGGAGCGGCACCAGCACCGCCGCCGCGCGCCCGCTTCGTTCCGCCGCGTCGGCCGCCTCCCGCACGGCCACGGCGTGCTCGGCCTCGATCGCGGTGAAGGCCGGATGGGTACGGCTGACCGGCTCGAGCCCGGCCGCGACCCGCCCGCGCCACAGCCCGAGGCCGGCCAGCAGCAGGTCGAGCGCGGCGCCGGGGTCGTCGGTGGACCGCGCCTGGGCGACCAGGCCCCGGAACCGGAGCAGGTCGAGCGACTCCGGGGCGACGTGCAGCTGGTAGCCGGACATCTGCCGGATCAGGTAGCGCCCGGTCTCGCGGGTGGGCAGCCCCGGCTCGAGCAGCCGGCGCAGCGCCCCGATCTGCCGATGCACCACGTTGGACGCCGACGCGGGCGCCGACTCCTCCCAGAGCAGGTCGATCAGCTCGGTCATGGTGACCAGGGAGCCGGCCCGCGCGAGCAACAGCGCGAGCACGAGGCGTTGCTGCCGAGCCCCGAGCGCAAGCTCATGGTGACCCTGAGTGACGCGAAGGGATCCGAGCAGGTGAAATGTCACCGGCTGAAGATCACTGGGCTGCACGTGGGTCACGGTAGCCGTTCGGCTGCAACGCCAACCATCGGCATGTCGTTGGGCGCTGTCGTATTTGTGTCATGGCGCTACCGTCCACTCCCGACCGGGCGCGGACGCATCCGTCGATCACCCAGCCGGTCAGCCCCGATCTGACTCAGTGTGATCGGGCGAGCGGTCTGTCGCCATGCCGACTCGGCTCCCGGGCAAACGTGAAAACGGCGGCGCCCACCAGGGCAACCACTCCGCAGAGGCCCAGCGTCACGACCCGTCCCCAGTGCTCGATGGCCAGCCCGGCGAGCACGCCGGCGAGCAGCGAACCGGCCGCGGTGGCGTTCGCGAACAGCGTGGTGGCCCGGCCGGCGGCCGGCCGCATCAGTTCCTGGAACCAGCGGATCCCGGCCGCGCTGACCACGGCGATCGCGACAGCCCGGGCGACCTGGCCCACCAGCAGGCCGGTCATGCTCCGGGCGAGCAGGGTGATCGCGTAGTACGCGGCCATCGCCACCATCCCGCCGCCGATCAGCAGCCGCTGGTTCACCCGCTCGGGCAGCACGGCCAGGCCCAGGGCGGCGACGATCTCGATCGCCGCGCACGCGCTGAACAACAGGCCGACCGCGCTGCCGGGCCGGTGCAGGTCGGTCGTGACGTAGAGCGGCAACACCAGCGACCCGGCGAACATCGCCAGGAAGAACAGCGTCACGCCCGCCACCGCCATGATCGGCGTCTTCGGCGGCGTCGCCGGCGCGGCCTCGTCCGGGCCCGCCGCCCGGCCGGTCGCGGGCGCGGGGACGAGAGCCGTCGCGACGGCCGCCAGGATCAGGGTCAGCGCGGCCGCGACGAGCAGCCCGGTGAAGCCGGCCCGCGGGAGCAGGGCGGCCCCGGCGAGCGGGCCCAGCGCCCAGGCCAGCGACCATGTCGAGCGCAGCAGAGGGGTCGACCGCGGACCGCCCAGCACGACCCGGGAGAGGGCGAAGAGCTGCGGGAACATCGCCTGCCCGGCGGCGAGCAGGGTGCCGCCGACCAGGATCAGCAGCGGCGCCGACCTGGTGGTGGTGAGCAGCAGGAAGCCCAGCGCGCCGAGCACCGCCGTGGCGATCGCGTAGCTCTTGGCCGGCCGGCGGTCGAAGCGGCGACCGGCGAGCGTGCCGATCACGATCCCGCCCGCGGCGGGCGCCGAGGTGAACAGTCCGATCTCCACCGGACTCAGCCCGGCGGGCCCGGCCGCGAAGAGCACCAGGTACGCCCCGGTCATCGAGTCCGCGATCCCGAGCAGCACCACCGCACCGGCCAGCGCGGTGAACGTTCCCTTGTTACCGGCTATCAGCCTCATACTGGAAACACTGGCATCGCGCCGGGACGCCCGCAACCGGTAAGGAGCGATACGGTGGAAACATGGTGAGCAGGACGCCCCCGCGCGCGTTGCCGGTCGTCGGCGGCAACCTGGCCCTCGACTTCGCCAACACGGTCGACAACCCGTGGGGGCCGACCCGGCACGACCACCTCGGCGACTACGACGACCTGCTGGCCTGGTCGGAGCGGGCCGGCACGCTGGCCACCGGGTCGCCACGGCCGCGGCGACCCGGCGAGGTGCTGGGCCGGGCCCACGAGCTGCGCGACGTCCTCAACGACGTGTTCGGGGCGGCCGCCGATCGGACCGGCGACGTGGCGGAGCGGTGGCCGGTCCTGCGGCCCTTCGTCGTCCAGGCCATGGCGGCCGCGGCCCTCGACGACGAGATGCGCTGGTCGTGGTCGATCCGGGACGACCCGGCGGCCATGCTGCACCCGGTCGCCGTCGCCGCGGCCGAGCTGCTGACCGGCACCGACCTGCGCCTGGTCAAGCGGTGCTCGGGCTGCCCGTGGTTGTTCGTCGACCGGTCCCGCAACCACAGCCGCCGCTGGTGCGACATGGCCGACTGCGGCACGGTCGAGAAGATGCAGCGGTACGTCAGCCGCCGGCGGGAGCGGTCGTGAACTCGATGAACGTGTCCGGCGGGCGGTTCTCCGGGCGCGGGCCGTCCTCGACCTTCCACTCGTTCCCGGCCACCTCGGTCGCGACGCCGGCCCAGAACGACTCGACGCCGGGGTTGTAGCGCTGGAAGCCGATCCGCCAGCGGCCCGGGAACAGCGCGATGGTCCGCAGCGCCGCCTCCCGGCCGACTCCGGTCCGGCGCAGCGCCCGGACCACGAAGAACGCGCCGATCGTGGTGCCGCCGCCGGCGATCGGCAGGGTCATCACGAAGCCGCCCAGCCGGCCGGCGGCGGTGATCAGCCAGGCCCGGTGGCCGGGGTCGGCCTCGGCCAGGAAGCGGTCGACCATCCGGTCGTTGAAGGTGCCGTCCTCGTTCGGCAGCATTCCGTACGATTCGGACAGGTCGTAGCGGAACAGCTGACCCAGGTTGTGCAGGACGGCGCGATGCCGCCGGTCGGCCGGGCGCAACGCCACGGGCCGGGTCAGGGGGCGCGGGGGAGTCGGGGCGGTCCAGGGCATTACTTGATCTTCGCAGACCCGCCGTAGGCGCACCTGAAGCGGATCGTCAGGCCGGTCGGGCCAGGTTCAGCTGGTCAACGACGAGAACCCGGACCGCTGACGACGCCGCTGCGGGACGTGGCCGCGACGTTCGAGCTGGAGGACACGAAGGTGGTCAAGAACGGGGTGATCGACCCTGAGCGCGGGGGACCGGGATGGCGGTCCCCCGTCCCCCGCGGGTGACCACGCGGGAGCCGGCCGCGTGGTCGAATGCTCGGGTGTGGCGCCTCCTTCTCGGTCGGCGGATCGGGATGAAGGCGAATTGGTGAGGCTCGCCCTGGTCACGCTCATGGGAGCGCTCCCATATGCCGGTCAGCCTATCGAATGACGCCTCCCGGGCCAAGGCCAGGGGCACATGGCGCGAGTCGCGGCGCGAGTCGCGGCGCGAGCCGGGGTGTTGCCGTGGGAACGCTCCCATGGAAGAGTGTCGATATCGCGATCGGGGAGCCGGACCGGCGCAAGTCCTCCGTCCAGCACGACCCGTTGCGAGGAGTCCACCACCATGCAACCTGTCCTCAAACGATGGCGCGCGGCCCTGGTCGCCGGCGTCCTCCTGACCTCCGGGGCGGTGAGCGCGCCCGCGTACGCCGCCACCGCCTGCGAGGTCGGCTACACCACCAGCGACTGGAGCACCGGCTTCACCGCCACCGTCACCATCCACAACCTCGGCGACCCGCTCAGCTCCTGGAACCTGGGCTGGACCTTCCCGGACAGCGGTCAACGGGTCACCCAGGGCTGGTCCGCGGCCGTCACGCAGACCGGCAGCCAGGTGTCCGCGGTCAACGCCGGCTGGAACGGCTCGGTGCCGGCCGGCGGCTCGGTCAGCTTCGGCTTCAACGGCTCGCACACCGGCCGCAACCCGGCGCCGACCAGCTTCACGCTCAACGGCACCACTTGCGCCGGCGACGTTCCCGCGGCGGCGCTGGTCGCCACCCCGTCGTCGGTCAGCGTGCCCGAGGCCGGGAGCAGCGCGTTCACCCTCAAGCTGACGGCGGCGCCCGAGGCCGGCGTACCCGTCTCGTTGGTCAGGTCGGGCGACGCCGACGTCTCCGTCTCGCCGACGAGCGCGACCCTCACCGCCTCGAACTGGAACACCGGCGTCCCGGTGACCGTCTCGGCGGCGGCCGACGCCGACACCACCGGCGGCAGCGCGACGATCACGGCGAGCGCCACCGGCTATCCGTCCCTGGCCGTGCCGGTCACCGAGATCGACGACGACGTCCCGTCCAGCGACAACGCCTACACCGCGCGGTTCCTGGAGCAGTACCGGAAGATCAAGAACTCCGGCTACTTCAGCCCGCAGGGCGTGCCCTACCACTCGATCGAGACGCTGATCGTGGAGGCGCCCGACCACGGCCACGAGACCAC
Source organism: Actinoplanes sp. NPDC051470 (assembly GCF_040682035.1). Lineage (NCBI taxonomy): Bacteria > Bacillati > Actinomycetota > Actinomycetes > Micromonosporales > Micromonosporaceae > Actinoplanes > Actinoplanes sp. NPDC051470. The sequence goes on along the minus strand of NZ_JBFBAA010000041.1, from coordinate 37,782 downwards.
GTCCGAGGCGTTCAGCTTCTGGCTCTGGCTCGAGGCGCAGTACGGCCGGGTCACGCAGGACTGGTCGCCGTTCAACCGGGCCTGGACGGCGATGGAGCAGTACATCATCCCCAGTCACGCCGACCAGCCCACCGCCGGCGTCAACGGCACCCCGCAGTACGCCGCCGAGTACAACCGGCCCGACCAGTACCCGTCCCAGCTGCAACCCAGCGTCCCGGTCGGGCAGGACCCGCTGCGGTCGGAGCTCCAGTCGGCCTACGGCACCGGCGACATCTACGGCATGCACTGGCTGCTCGACGTCGACAACACGTACGGCTTCGGCCGCTGCGGCGACGGGACCACGAAACCGGCGTACATCAACACCTTCCAGCGGGGCCCGCAGGAGTCGGTGTGGGAAACCGTGCCGCAGCCGTCCTGCGACACGTTCAAGCACGGCGGCCCGAACGGCTTCCTGGACATCTCGATCAAGGACAGCGGGACCCCGGCCAAGCAGTGGAAGTACACCAACGCGCCGGACGCCGACGCCCGCGCCGTGCAGGCCGCCTACTGGGCGCTGACCTGGGCCAAGGAGCAGGGCAAGCTGACCGACGTGTCGTCCACCATCACCAAGGCCGGCAAGATGGGCGACTACCTGCGCTACGCCATGTTCGACAAGTACTTCAAGAAGATCGGCAACTGCGTCGGCGCCTCCGCCTGCCCGGCCGGCACCGGCAAGGACTCGGCGCACTACCTGCTCTCCTGGTACTACGCGTGGGGCGGGGCGACCGACCCGGCCGCCGGCTGGTCGTGGCGGATCGGCTCGAGCCACGCCCACTTCGGCTACCAGAACCCGTTCGCGGCCTGGGCGCTGACGAATACGCCGGAGCTGTCGGCGGGCATGAAGTCGAGCACCGCGTCGGCCGACTGGACCAAGTCGATGGCCCGCCAGCTCGAGTTCTACACCTGGCTCCAGTCGTCCGAGGGCGGCATCGCCGGCGGCGCCACGAACAGCTGGGACGGCGCGTACGCCCAGCCGCCGTCCGGGACGCCGAGCTTCTACGGCATGCCGTACGTGGAGAACCCGGTCTACGCCGACCCGGGCAGCAACACCTGGTTCGGCATGCAGGTGTGGTCGATGCAGCGGATCGCCGAGCTGTACCACCAGACCGGCAACGCCCAGGCCAAGGCGCTGCTGGACAAGTGGGTGCCGTGGGCGCTCGCCAACACCACCATCGGGACGGGCGCCACCTTCTCGATCCCGTCCACGCTGGCCTGGTCGGGCGCGCCGGCCACGTGGAACCCGTCCAGCCCCGCCGCCAACAGTGGCCTGCACGTCACGGTCACCGAGCGGGGCAACGACGTCGGTGTCGCGGCGGCGTACGCCCGTACCCTGATGTGGTATGCCGCCAAGTCGGGCAACAGCGCGGCCAAGACCGGCGCGAAAGGCCTGATCGACGCGCTGAACGCGAACGCGGACAGCAAGGGCGTGTCGGTGACCGAGACGCGGGCCGACTTCAACCGCTTCGACGACACCTACAACGCGTCCACCGGCCAGGGCCTCTACCTGCCGCCGGGCTGGTCGGGCACGATGCCCAACGGTGACGCCATCCGTCCCGGCTCCACCTTCCTGGGCATCCGCTCCTTCTACCGCAACGACCCGGACTGGGCCAAGGTCCAGACCTACCTGAACGGCGGCGCCGCGCCGACGTTCAACTACCACCGGTTCTGGGCGCAGGCCGACGTGGCCATGGCCTACGCCGACTACGGACGGCTCTTCCCGAACGGCTGAGCCGGTCAGGCCGGTTGGTGCTGTTCCGCTCCCGGCTTGAGGATCTCCTGGGCGCCCTGACGGGCCTGGGCGGTCCAGGGCGCCGGCCGACCCGTCGCGAGGCTGACGCGTACGGTCGTCCGGTGCCCGTCGGCGTGCAGGATGCGCCCGTTGCCGGAGCGGATCTCGAAGCCGTACGCGGACGAGGTCCGGCCGATGCGGTCCAGCCAGAGCCGAACCCGCAGCGGCCCGGTCTCCCGGATCGGGGCGTGGTAGCTGATCGACTGCGCGCGGATCAGGTGGATCGCGTCCGGGTGGCTGGGCAGGATGCCGTGCCGCGCCCAGAAGTCGGCGGACGCCCGGTCGACCAGCGTGAAGTAGTGCGAGGCGTAGACCATGCCCATGGTGTCCAGGTCGTCGTAGAACACGACCGGGTGCTCGATCGAGCCGTAGGAGACCGCAGCTTCCATGTTTCTTACCTCTTTGTTTTGTTGACCGGGCAACCGTACAGACGTCGAAACAGGCGCTGCGCTCAACCGGCCGCTCCTAAATCTGAACTGTCACCGCATGCTGACCGTCAGTGCCTCGGTCACGGCCGGATTCGGCGGCTCGCTCGTCACCGGCGGCCGGCCGCGGACGGTGTCCCAGGCGGCCTTGAAACAGGCGAAGAAGTCGCGCCCGGCCTTCCCGGCCAGGAACAGGGTCCCGCAGCCCGGGCAGCCCGCGCTCACCCCGTCGGCGTCGATGCCCACCCTCCGGCACAGCGTCACCGCCCGCGACAGGTGATAGCCCTGCGTGACGACCAGCGCCCGGTCGATCCCGTAGACCTCACGCGCCCGCACACAGCTGTCGTAGGTGTCCAGTCCGTGCGGATCCTCGACGACGCGCTTCTCGTCAACCCCGAGACCTTTCAGGTACGCGGCCATCACGCCGGTCTCGTCCCCCGAGTCGCCGCCGCCGTCCCCCGACACCAGCAGCACCCGCGCCCGCCCGCTCGCCACCAGGGCCGCCGCCGTCCGCAGCCGCCCTTCGAGCCGTGGCGACGGCCGTCCGTCCGCCTCGACCCCGGTCCCCAGCACGATCGCCACCTCCGCCGCCGGCGCGGTGGCCTCGTCATGCTCGTGCCCCGCGGCCCCGACCTCGGTCCACGCCCAGGGCCCGCTCCCGAGCAGCACAAGAACGATCAGCGGGATCCAGAAACGTCGTCGCAGCCGTCGCACGGCCACGATCCTGTCAGGCCCATGCGAACCGGCGCCTTTTGCTCTGAGCGCGTATAGGCACCACCCATGAACGTCCGCGGGTGGTGCCTATACGCGCTCAGAGCAGAGGGTCAGGGGAGGACTGTCTCCAGGGCGGCGAGCCACCTGGCGGCGATCTTGGCGTTGCCGCTGTCGTTGGGGTGGACGCCGTCGTAGGTGTCGGTCGACGTGGTGAAGCCGGTCCACTGGTCGACCACACGGACCGGGGACGCGGCCGTGGTGTTCTGGGCGGCCCACGACGGGATCGCCTGGTTGAGGGCCACGGTCCGGGCGCCGCACGCGGCGCAGTTCGACGGGTTCATCGGGATGATCTGGGCCACGAGCAGGACGACGTCCGGGTTCTGGGCGCGCATCTGGCGGAGCAGGGTGGTGAAGGCGGCCAGGATCTCGGTCGGTGAGCGGTTGCTCCAGACGTCGTTGGTGCCCAGGTGCATGATCACGATGTCCGGGTCGGTGGCGCCCAGCCAGGGTGGGAGCTGGCTGCCGCCGGCGATGTTGGTCGCCAGGTAGCCGCCGTGGCCCTCGTTGTCGCCGTCGTAGGCCACGCCGCAGCCGTCGCCGGGCAGGGTGCCGACCATGTCGACCTCGTGGCCGGCGGCGACCAGGTTGTTGTAGAGGGAGGCCCGCCAGCAGCCGGGGGAGCCGGTGATCGAGTCGCCCAGCGGCATGATCCGGACGGCGGTTCCGGTGCCGGGATCCTCTGCCGCGCCGGTGGAGCAGGCCACCGTCGGGGTGGTGCTCGAGCCGTTGCCGATGAAACCGAAGGAAGCGGTGCCGCCGGCGGGTAGCGCGCCGTTGTAGGACGCGTTGGCCGCCGTCACGACGGAACCGCTGGTGGTGACCGTGGCGTTCCAGGACTGCTGGATCGTCTGGGCGCCGGGGTAGGTGAGCCGTACGGTCCAGCCGGTGATCGGCGAGGAGCCGGCCGTCACGGTCACGGCGGCCTGGAAGGCGCCGGTCCAGCTCCCGGTGACCGCGTAGGACGCCGTGCAGGCGCCGAGCGCGCTCGCCGAGGACGGCACGACCATGACCAGGCCGGCCGCGAGGAGCGCGGCCGCGAACAGGCGACGAACAAGCATGAGAACCCTCCGGGGAAGGGGACGGCCCGGGACCGAAGGGGTCGGTCCCGGGCCGCGGATGGAGTCAGGACAGCGGCGGGTACGCGTTGGCCATCAGCTCGCGGAACTGAGCGGAGAACCACGCCCCGGAGATCGGCGCGCCGGACAGCGCGCCGGTGGGGTTGTTGCCGTTGCGCTCATTGCCGGTGTACGTCGGGTCGCACATCCGGTCGAAGCCCTTGCCCTCGTCGTTCGGGATCAGCGTGCTGGACCCGTCCGACTCGCCCGGCGGCTTGACCCACACGTACGCGTCGATGCCGGTCGCCGGGTTGGCCCGCGGCCGCTCGCCGAGGCCCGCGCCGGACTGGTTGCACCAGTTGCCGGCGTGGATGCGGCGGTCGATCTTGGACTGGTTGACGAACGTGTCGACGTTGGTGGCCGTGCTCGGGCCGGTCGGCCGGGCCGAGCCGCCCCAGCCGTTGCGGGAGGTGTCGATCAGCATGCCGATGGTGGAGCTGAAGCCGACCGAGACCAGCTGGTTGCGGAAGGCCTGGGCGAACGTCAGCTCGTCGACGTACTGGTTCCAGTCCAGCCACTTCGACTGGCGCACCGAGGTTCCGTTCACCGACGTGTTGATGGTGAAGTTCGGCTCGGTCAGCGCCGAGTAGTTGGCCGTGTTGGTGATGAAGCCGGTGACGTTGTTGACGCTGCCGGACGCCTGGGCAGCGGCCAGCATCTGCTGGGCGGAGGGGCCGAAGTTGGAGTCCCAGCCGATCCAGCCGTGGTGCGCGGCGTCCACGTAGTTGTAGCCGTTGGGCAGCGCGCCCAGCTTCTGCAGCGCGTACCCGATGCCCTGCACGTAGCCGCCGTTGGCCTTCATCGTCGCGCAGGTCGCCACGTTGGTGTTGGTCACCAGGTTGGGCAGCGAGTCGATCTCGACGATGTTGATGATGCGCAGGTTGGCGTACTTGGAATCGGCCATGATCCTGGCGATCGGGTCGATGTACTCCGACTTGTACCGCGGCAGGTCGTTGACGCCCAGCTCACCGTTGGAGGCCAGCGCCGAGCAGTCCCGGCCGGGCAGGTTGTAGATGACGAACTGGATGTAGCCGGCGCCCTGCCGCAGCGCCTCGTCGAGGTGGTCGCGGACGCCCATCGACCCGTTCGAGCTGGAGTCGTCGGTGCCCTCGATCGCGGCGATCCGGTCCAGCCAGACCGCGGTCGGGTTGTTGGCGACCCGGCTGCCGCCCGGCTCGCCGTTGGCCTTGGCCTGCCACTCCGGGTTGCGGTAGCCCTGCGCGCTGGCGTACGGGTTGTCCACCTTGTTGCCGGGCGGCGGCGGGGCGGACGGGCCGGGGTCGGACGGCGACGGGCCCGGGTCGGACGGCGAGGGGCCGGGCGTGGTCGAGCCCGTGCACACCGTCCCGTTGAGCGTGAACTGGGCCGGCGTGGCGTTGGTGCCGGAGTAGTCGGCGTTGAAGCCCAGACTTACCGACTGGTTGGTAGGTAGGGAGGCGCTCCACGACGGGTTGGTGACCGTGACGTGCTGCCCGCTCTGGGCGAAGGTGCCGCTCCAGCCCTGGGTGACCCGCTGGTTGCCGGCGAAGTTCCACTCCAGCCGCCAGCCGTTGCTGATCGGGTCGCCGAGGTTGGTCAGCGCGATGTCGCCGGTGAAGCCGGTGCTCCACTGGTTGACCGTGTAGACGACCCGGCAGCCGGCCGCGGCGTTCGCCTCGTTGGCGGCCACCAGGCCTACGCCGGTGGCGAGGACGGCCGCCGCGGTGGCGGCGAGCATCCGTCGAGATGGATGGTGCATGCGTGGAGCTCCTTACTTCGGTGGGACGGGTCTGGGAGCGGAAGACTGTGGTGGGACGGGTCTGGGAGCGGAAGACCTTGGTGGTACGGGTCTGGGAGCGGACGACTGCGGTGGGACGGACGGATCAGGAAGCGGTGCAGGTCGGTGTGGGTGCGCGGTTGGCGCTGCCCCGGCTGGCGGTGAAGCCCCAGGTGGTGCTGCCGCCGGCCGGGAGCGAGCCGTTGTACGCGGCGTTGCGAGCCGTGATCGCGTCGGTGCCGGTGACCTCGGCGTTCCAGCTGTTGGTGAGGCGCTGCCCGTCGGGCCAGGTCCAGGTGACGGTCCAGCCGGTGATCGCGCCGGCGGCGGCCTTGACGGTCACCGCGCCCTGGAAGCCGGCGCCCCAGTCGCCGGTGGCGGCGTAGGTGGCCGAGCACGATGAGGCCGGAGGGGGATCGGTGGGAGCGCCGCCGTAGACCGCGGCCTCCTTGGCGGTGGCCGAGATGCCGTTGGCGCCGTTGAAGAGCCGGGCGCCCCATGGGGTCAGCGCGTTCTTGTTGAAGCCGGTGACCAGGTCGAGGTATTCGACGCCGCCCCCGTTGCCGCTCCACGACCAGCCCAGGTAGCCGATGCCCCGGGACCGGGCGGTGGCCAGGATGGTGTCCTCGTCCGGGTCGCCGTCGGAGTGCAGGTGGCCGAACTCGCCGATCACCAGCGGCAGGTTGGCCGACTGGAAGCGGCCGACGTAGTCGGTGATCTCGGCGGCGGTGTCGAACACGCCGTACATGTGGATCGAGAAGATGGTGTTCTTCCGCGGGTCGGCGGCGAACACCGAGGCGGCGTTGTCGCGCATGACGAACTGCCAGTCCTGGCCCCAGTTCGGCGCGTCCACCATGATGGCGTGGCCGAAGCCGGCCGAGCGCAGGCGCTGGACGGCCGAGGTGGTCGCGGCGGTCCAGGCCGGGGCGCCGATGTTCCCGTACGGCTCGTTGCCGATGTTGAGCACCACGTACGGCTCCTGGCCGTCGAGCGCCGACTTCACGCTGATCCAGTAGGTGACCGCCTCGTCCAGGGTCGCGGCGGCGGCCTCCTCGCCGTACCCGGTGGTGTCGTGGACCTCGAGGACGCAGATCAGCTTGACCCGCCTGCACTCGGCGACGACCGCGGCCACGTCCGACGTCTCGTTCCTGGTCCAGCGTTTGCCGCTGGCCAGCACGACCCGGGCCGAGTTGGCGCCGAGCGCCTTGAGGTCGGCCAGCGCGGTGGTCTGCTGCGGGTACCAGGTGTGCGCGTGGTTGACACCGCGGAAGACGAACGTGTCGCCGGTGGACTCCACGATCCGGGTTCCGTCGACATGGATGCCGGCGGCGGGCGCGAGGCGGTCCGCGGCCGGGGCCGGCGACGGTGCGATCGATATCGCCGCGGCCACGAGGGCTGCGGAGACGATGCGGCGCATGGGTCCTCCATCGATGGTCGGGAGCGCTCCCACATCGACGGACGGGTCTCTGTCTACTCAAGAACATCGACATGTGTCAAATCCCGGGCCCGAAAAGTGCGGTATTTGTTTCGGGCCCTTGACAGGATAGTTACGGCGGCCGATGGTGTTGGGAGCGCTCCCACATCCCCTGTCCGGAGGGAGAGTTTCTGTGCCCCGCCGCCCGTTCGCCGTGCTCGCCGCCGCCCTGATGGTGGCCGGTGCCGCCGTACCCGGATCCGCCGCAGCCGAGGTTACTGATCGGAAACTTGCCGAAACTTACACGTGGAAGAACGTGCGGATCGACGGCGGCGGCTTCGTACCCGGCATCGTCTTCAACCGCCGCGAACGGAACCTGATCTACGCGCGGACCGACATCGGCGGCGCCTACCGCTGGGACCAGGCCGGCGGCCGCTGGATCCCGCTGCTCGACTGGGTCGGCCAGCGCAACTGGGGCTACAACGGCGTGGTCAGCATCGCCACCGACCCGGTCGACCCCAACCGGGTGTACGCCGCGGTCGGCATGTACACCAACTCGTGGGACCCGGACAACGGCGCGATCCTGCGCTCCACCGACCGCGGCGCCACCTGGCAGGTCACCCCGCTCCCGTTCAAGAACGGCGGCAACATGCCCGGCCGGGGCCAGGGCGAGCGACTGGCCGTCGACCCCCGCGACAACAAGACGGTCTACTACGCGGCCGAGGGCGGCAACGGGTTGTGGCGCAGCAAGGACTACGGCGCCACCTGGGTCCGGGTCACCGCCTTCCCGAACGCCGGCAACTACGCGCAGGACCCGTCCGACGCCACCGGCTACCTGAGCCAGAACCAGGGTCTGACCTGGGTGACCTTCGACGAGACCACGCGTGACGTCTTCGTCGGCGTCGCGGACAAGCAGAACCCGGTCTACCGCAGCAGTGACGGCGGCAGCACCTGGTCGCGGATCCCGGGGCAGCCCACCGGCTACCTCGCGCACAAGGGCGTGGTCGACCCGGTCAGCCACCAGCTCTACATCGCCACCAGCGACACCGGTGGCCCGTACGACGGGGGCAAGGGTCAGGTCTGGAAGTTCGACCCACGGACCGGCGGATGGACCGACATCAGCCCGGTCGGCCTGGCCGACACCTACTTCGGCTACTCCGGCCTGACCCTCGACCGGCAGAAGCCGGGCACGCTGATCGTCGCCTCGCAGATCTCCTGGTGGCCGGACGCGATCTTCTTCCGCAGCACCGACAGCGGCGCCACCTGGTCGCGGATCTGGGACTACACCAGCTATCCGAACACGTCCAAGCGCTACACCATGGACATCTCGGCCAACCCGTGGCTCGACTTCAACACCAACCCGCAGCCGCCGGAGGCCACCCCGAAGCTCGGCTGGATGAACGAGTCGGTGGAGATCGACCCGTTCGACTCCAACCGGCTGCTCTACGGCACCGGCGCGACGATCTACGGCACCACCGAGCTGACCAACTGGGACCGCGGCACCACGTTCACGATCCGGCCGCAGGCGCGCGGGCTGGAGGAGACCGCGGTGCTCGACCTGGCCAGCCCACCCTCCGGCGCCCCGCTGGTCAGCGCGCTCGGCGACATCGGCGGCTTCTACCACGCCGACCTTACGGCCGTGCCGGCCGCCTTCCACGACCAGCCCAGCCTGGGCAGCAACACCAGCATCGACTTCGCCGAGCTCAACCCGTCGGTGTTCGTCCGGGCCGGCAACGGCGACGGCTCGAACGTCGGCATCTCCAACGACGGCGGGCGCAACTGGTACGCCGGGCAGGAACCGGCCGGCGTCACCGGCGGCGGAAACATCGCGATCGCGGCCGACGCCTCGTCCATCGTCTGGGCCCCGGCCGGCGCCGAGGTGCACCACTCGACCTCGCGCGGCGGCTCGTGGACGCGATCGTCCGGCCTGCCGACCGGCGCCAAGGTCGAGGCCGATCGGGTCAACCCCAAGACCTTCTACGGGTACGCCGCCGGCCGGCTCTACATCAGCACCGACGGCGGCGCCACGTTCACCGGCCGGGCCATGATCGACGCCCGGACGCTGCGGACCGTGCCCGGCCGGGCCGGCGAGGTGTGGCTGGCCGGCCCGAACGGTCTCTCCCGCTCGACCGACTCCGGCGCCACGTTCACCCCGGTGGCCGGCGTCAACGGGGCGGTCAACGTCGCCTTCGGCAAGGCGGCGCCCGGGTCGGCGTACCCGGCGGTCTATGCCGTGGGTCTCGACGGGGTCTTCCGCTCCGACAACGCGGGCGGCTCCTGGGTCCGGATCAACGACGACCAGCACCAGTACGGCAACGCCGGCGAGGCGCTGGCCGGCGACCCGCGCGTCTACGGGCGCGTGTACCTCGGCACCAACGGCCGCGGCATCCTCTACGCCGACCGGGCCGGCTCCTGATCGGGGGCGGACGGGACCATCCACCGGGTTCCGTCCGCCCCGAAGCCCTGTTTCGGAAAGGACACCAATGAAACGAGGACGCTGGGTCTCGTTCGCGGCGGCGGCCGTTCTCGCCGCCACGACGGGGCTGGTCGCCCTGACCGCACAACCGGCCGCGGCGCACGGCGCGATGATGGCGCCGGGCAGCCGCACGTACCTCTGCTGGCTGGACGGCCTCGACTCGACCGGCGCGATCAACCCCAAGAATCCGGCCTGCGCGGCGGCCGTCGCGCAGAGCGGCGCCACCTCGCTGTACAACTGGTTCGCCGTGCTCCGCTCCGACGGCGCCGGCCGGACCAGCGGCTTCATCCCGGACGGGCAGCCGTGCAGCGGCGGCACCGGCGGGCCGTACAACTTCACCGGTTTCAACCTGCCGCGCACCGACTGGCCGGTCACCCACCTGACCTCCGGCGCGAGCATGCGGTTCGACTACAACAACTGGGCCAAGCACCCGGGCACGTTCTCGCTCTACATCACCAAGGACTCGTGGAGCCCGACCCGCGCGCTGGCCTGGAACGACCTGGAGCCGCAGCCGTTCAGCCAGGTGGTCAACCCGTCGTCGGTCGGCGGCCCCGGCACGGCGGAGGGCCGCTACTCGTGGAACGCGATGCTGCCGGCCAACAAGACCGGGCGGCACCTGATCTACTCGGTGTGGTCACGCTCGGACAGCACGGAGACCTTCTACGGCTGCTCGGACGTCGTCTTCGACGGCGGCCACGGCGAGGTCACCGGCGTCGGCGACAGCACCCTGCCGCCGCCCGGTGGCGGGGACCCGACCGACCCGACCGAACCGCCGGACGGCTCCTGCGCCGCCGCGTACTCGATCACCGGCTCGTGGGGTGGCGGTTTCCAGGGCCAGGTCACGGTACGCGCGGGCGATGAGGCACTGAACGGCTGGATGGTGCACTGGACCTGGCCGGGCTCGCAGACCCTGACCCAGGCCTGGAACGGGCGCCAGACCTCGGCCGGCTCACTGGTCACCATCACCAACGAGACCTGGAACGGGTCGCTGCCCGCCGGCGGCACGGCAACGATCGGTTTCCTCGCCAACGGGACCGCCCCGGCGGCGCTCAACGAACTGATGTGCATGCCCGCGTGATCCAATCCCTACCCGGGTGGTTGTAGCTTGTGCAGCGACAACCGCTCGGGTTGGGGGGAGGCGGGGGACATGACGACGGAACGAAGCCGTGCCTCGGGACGACCGACGCTGGACCAGGTCGCAAGTCGGGCCGGGGTGGGCCGGGGCACGGTCTCCCGGGTGGTGAACGGCTCCGACAAGGTCAGCGCCGGCGCCCGGCGCGCCGTGGAGAGCGCTATCGCGGAGTTGGGGTACGTGCCGAACCGCGCCGCCCGGACGCTGGTCACCCAGCGGACCGATTCGATCGCGCTGGTCATCTTCGAGTCGGGCCGGCGCTTCTTCGCCGAGCCCTTCTTCGGCCGGATCGTGCAGTCGATCTCCTCGGCCCTGGTCGGCCGCAACCTCCAGCTGCTGCTGATGATCGCGCAGTCGCCCGAGGAACGGCACCGCACCGAGGGCTTCCTGACCCGCCAGCACGTGGACGGCGCCCTGCTGCTCTCGTTGCACGGCGACGACGCCCTGCCGGCCAAGCTCGAGGAGCGCGGCGTGGCCACGGTCCGCGCCGGGCGCCCGACCGGCGTCATCGGCGGGCAGACGTTCGTCGACGCGGACAACCGGGGCGGCGCCCGGGCCGCGGTCGAATACCTCCAGATGCGGGGCCGCCGCCGGATCGCGGCGATCGCCGGCCCGCAGGACATGGCACCCGGCGTGGCCCGGCTGGCCGGCTACCGCGACGTGGTCGGGCCCGGCGCGGTGGTGGTCGGCGACTTCAGCGAGGAGAGCGGCGAGACAGCCATGCGCCGGCTGCTCGACCAGCACCCCGACCTCGACGCGGTGTTCGCCGCCTCCGACCTGATGGCCGCCGGGGCGATGCGGGTGCTGCGCGAGAGCGGCCGGCGGGTGCCCGACGACGTCGCCATGGTCGGCTTCGACGACTCGTCCATCGCCGGGCACACCGACCCCGGGCTGACCAGCGTGCACCAGCCGATCGAGGAGATGGGCGAGGAGATGGTCCGGCTGCTGCTCGCCAAGGTCGACGGCACCGACCTCGGGCAGCACGAGGTCGTGCTGCCCACCCGGCTGGTGCCCCGCGGCTCGGCCTGACGCCTAGGTCCGCTTCACCTCGTCGAGGCGGGCCCGCAGGACGTCGGCCTGGGCGGCGTCGAGGCCACCCTCGCCGATGCGCTGGCGGACCTTCTGCTGGAGCGCGTCGACCCGGCCGGCCACCTCGCCGGCCGGCGCGTCGTCCAGCTGGCCGAGCAGGTTGAGCAGGTCGACGGCCACGTCCTCGCGGATCCGGCCGGCGTCGCGGCCCGCCTCGACGGCGGCCGTCACGTCCTGCACGGCGGCGTCCCGCCTTTCGTCGTTCTCCGTCCCCGTCTCCGTCGCCGGTGACGGCGGTGGGCTGGCCGGCGGCAGGTCCGGCTCGACAGTGACCGTGTGGGTGACGGCGGGCTCGGTCGTCGGAACCAGTGGTTCGGCGCGGTTGTCGTCGCCCGGGGAGGACCAGGAGCCGATCACCACGGCCACGCCGGCCGCGGCGAGCAGAGCGACGACCACGGCGATGCGTCCCGCGGTCCGGCGCGGGGGCCGCACGATCGGCACCGTGTGCGCGGGCGCCCGGCCCGAGGTGAACGGTCCCGCCGCGGCCCGGGGAGAGAACGAACGTTCTTTCTCTTTGTTGCCGATCAGTGTGCTCAACTCGTCGCGAACCTCGTCGGCGGGCGGCCGTTTCGCGGGATCGTCCCGGAGGCAATGCTCGACCAGGTCACGGAACGCCACCGGCAGGTCGTCGGGCAGCCGGCCCGGCCCGGCGGTCCGCGCGGCGGCGTACTCCTCCCACGTGTCCACCGGGTAGGGCGGCTCGCCGGCCACCATCTCGAACAGGACCGCGCCCAGCGCGTACACATCGGTCGCGGGTTCGGCCGGGCGTCCGTCCAGCCGTTCCGGCGCCACGTAGGCCGGCGTACCGAACGTCGACCCGGTCTCGTCCTCGTCCGGCGTACCGGTGACCGCGCTGATCCCGAAGTCGAGGATCTTGGTGCCGGTCGGCGTGAGCATCACGTTGCCCGGCTTGACGTCACGGTGCACCACGCTGCGGGCATGGGCCGCGGCCAGCGCCGACGCCACCTCGACGCCGATCCGCGCCGCCTCCGGCCAGGGGATCGGGCCGTCGGTGAGCCGGGCCGCGAGCGACTCGCCGTCCAGCAGCTCCATCACCACGAACGGCGCCAGCGACCCGTCCGGGCGGGGCGACTCGCCGTAGTCGTGGACGGCCGCGATGTGCGGGTGCGAGAGCCGGGCCGCGGTGCGCGCCTCGGTCCACGCCTGGTGCAGCACCTCGGCGGCGTGCGGGGTGGGCAGCTTCAGCGCGACGGCCCGCCCGAGCAGCTCGTCGTCGGCGCGCCAGATCTCCGCCATGCCGCCGGTGGCCAGCCGGTCCACCAGCCGGTAGCGGTGGGACAGCAGCGCCCCTGGTTGTGGCCAGTCCTCGTCCACCTGGGAACCCTCCGCCAAGAGCCTGGTCGCCGTCAACAGGTGCGTTTCTGTGCTACCGCGCGTGCCTCGGTCTTCCTGGCCGACGTCGATCGGACACAGGATGTCAACTACGCCGAAGCATTGTCGCCGCTTGGGGGCCGATATGCCCACTTCCCGTGCATACATTCGTGTCCTGGCTGCTCCGACGGCCGCCCTGTCGACCGCGACGCTACCCGCCCCGCCCGCCTTTGCTCTGCGCACTCATACGCAACCCCCGCTGACCTCGGCTTTCTCTCCGGGGTGCGGCTGAGCACCCCGGCGTCGGCGCCGGCGCCCCTGGTCAGGCGGTTTGCCTAGGGGGTGCATATAGGTGCGCAGAGCAAAAGGGGGCAGGTGCGGGATGGTGCCTTGGACGGATCGGCGCCGGACGGCTGAGCAGCGGGCGACGGCGCTGCTGCGAGCGAGCGCCCAGCGCCAGAAGTATCGGTGGCTGGTCCAGCATCCGGCCGGACAGTCCACAACAGACCGAGTGGCTGCGGCTCGGTGAGCACCGGGACGTCGGGATCCGGCTCACCGGCGATGAGCTGGCGATCTGGGGACGGCACGGCTGGACCGCGGTGCCGGGGGTCTGTCGGCCCTAGGTCGGCGGGATGTCGGACACCGCCGCGGAGACTGCGTTTCGGGGGCGCCAACCGTAGAATCCTCACGTGTCTCGCGCATGGAGTGAGGAATGGGCCCGGGAGGGCACCGCCCGGTTCGTGGCGGCGGTCGCCGGGCTCACCGAGGACCAGGTGCGGGAACCGTCGGCGCTGGCCGGCTGGACCCGCGCCCACGTGGTCGCGCATGTCGCCCGCAACGCCGACGCCCTGGTCAACCTGCTGGAGTGGGCCCGCACCGGGGTGGAGACCCCGATGTACGCGAGCCCGGAGCAGCGGGACGACGACATCGAGCGTGGCGCCAAGCGGCCGGCCGCCGAGCTGCGCGCCGACCTGCTCCGGTCGAGTGAGCGGTTCGCGGCCCGGACGGCGGAGATGCCGGCCGAGGCGTGGACGGCCACCGTGCGAACGCGGCAGGGGCGGGCGATCCAGGGCGCCGAGGTGCTCTGGATGCGCGCGCGGGAGGTCTGGGTGCACCAGGCCGACCTCGGCACCGGGCTGACCTTCGACGGCTTCCCGGAAGACTTCCTGATCGAGCTGATCGGGGATGTCGCCGGGAGTCTCAAAGGGCTGTCGGTGCGGATCGAGGCGGCGGGACACAGCTGGACCCTGGGCGACGGCGCGGTGGCGGTGTCGGGCACGCCGGCCGCGGTGGCCGGCTGGCTCACCGGCCGGTCGCCGGGTGATGACGTGCGGGGCGAGAAGCCGGAGTTGCCCGACTGGCTGTGAGCGGGGGAGCGATGCGCAATCAGGGACTCGGATCCTGGCCGGCCCGCCGGGCGCGGATGTCACCTGACCGCGTCGCCCTGACCCACGGCGGGGCCGGCACGACGTACGCGGAACTCGCCTCGGAAGCCCTGGGTTTCGCCCACCGGCTCAGGCGACTGGGCGTGCGGCGTGGTGACCGCGTCGCCTACCTCGGGGTGAACCATCCGCACGCGGTCCGGACCCTGTTCGCGGCGGGGCTGCTCGGGGCGGTGTACCTGCCGCTCAACTTCCGGCTGACCCGCGACGAGCTGATGGTGATCGTCCGCGACGCCGAGCCGGTCGTGGTGGTGGCCGGGCCGGGGCACGAGGGCGCCGCGGCCGACCTCGACCTCCCGTCGGTCACGGTGGGTGGCGTGGGCGGCGACCCCATCGACGAGCCGGTGGGGCTCGACGACCTGGCCGTGCTCATGTACACGTCGGGGACGACCGGGCGGCCCAAGGGCGCCATGCTCACCCACGGCAACCTGACCTGGAACGTCTGCAACCACCTGATCGACATCGACCTGCGCGGCGACGACGTGGTGCTGGTGGCGGCGCCGCTGTTCCACATCGCCGCGCTCGCCCAGTCGCTGCTGCCGATCCTGGTCAAGGGTGGCCGGGCGGTGCTCGTGCCGTCGTTCGACCCGCAGCGGGCGGCGGCCACGATCGCGGCCGAACGGGTGACCGTGATGTTCGGCGTACCCACGATGTTCGCCCTGCTTCTGAAGGTCAAGGACGCCGACTTCTCCAGCCTGCGGATCCTCGAGTGCGGTGGCGCGCCGGTGCCGGCGTCGCTGATCCAGGCGTACGAGGACCGCGGCGTGCCGTTCCTCCAGGGCTACGGGATGACCGAGGCCGCGCCCGGCGTGCTTTACCTGGCAGCCGAGGACGCCGCGCGCAGGGCGGGCACGGCCGGCGTGCCGGTGTTCTTCTCCGACGTCCGCGTGGTCACCCCGGACGGCCGTGACACCGCCGACGGCGAGCCGGGCGAGATCCTGGTCGCCGGCCCGAACGTGTTCGACGGCTACTGGGGCCGGCCCGACGAGACCGCCGCGGTGCTCGACGCCGACGGCTGGTTCCGCTCGGGCGACATCGCGGTCCGCGACGCCGACGGCTTCCACCGGATCGTCGACCGGGCCAAGGACATGATCATCTCGGGGGGCGAGAACATCTACCCGGCCGAGGTGGAGAGCGCCCTGCTGAGCTGCCCGGGCGTCGCCGAGTGCGCGGTGATCGGGGTGCCCGACGCCAAGTGGGGCGAGGTCGGCCAGGCGCTGATCGTGCGGTCCTCGGCCGTCGAGGCCGCCGACATCCTGAGCAGCCTCGAGGGGCGGCTGGCCAAGTTCAAGATTCCCCGGTACGTACGGTTCGTGGACGATCTGCCCCGGACCGCGTCGGGCAAACTGCTGAAGGCACGACTCCGCCGTGAGTACGGCGGACCCACCGAAGGGACAACCGCATGACGACCGTCGCCAACGGGCTGGCCGAGGTGACCGCCCTGGCCGGCCAGGACCTGGGCGCCACCGAGTGGATGGAGATCACCCAGGAGCGGGTGAACCAGTTCGCCGACGCCACCGACGACCACCAGTGGATCCACCTGGACGCCGAACGCGCCGCGGCCGGGCCGTTCAAGGGCACGATCGCGCACGGCTTCCTCACGCTGTCCCTGGTGATCCCGCTGTTCTCCCAACTGCTGCAGGTCAAGGGCGTCGCGATGGGGATCAACTACGGGCTCAACCGGGTACGGTTCCCGGCCCCCGTCCGGGTCGGCTCCCGCATCCGCATGCTCGGCGCCGTGGCGAGCGTCGAGCCGGTCGACGGCGGCGTGCAGGCGGTGTTCGACTTCACCGTCGAGGCCGAGGGCTCGCCCAAGCCGGTCTGCGTGGCGCAGAGCATCCAGCGCTTCTACGCCTGATCGCTCCATCTCCGCACCGGTGACAGGGCCAGCACGAGGGGGGACAGCAGCATCGCCGCGGCGGCCGCCACCAGGGTGGTCCGCGGGCTCGACGCGCCGGCCAGCAAGCCGCCGGCCAGCGAGCCCAGCGGCTGCATGCCCATGCCCGCGAAGGTGATCGTGGCGGCGACGCGGCCCTGCATGGCGGCCGGGGTGACCGCCTGGCGGATGGCCATCACCGTCACGTTCACCAGCTGACCGCCCGCCCCGAAGATCACCATCACGGCCAGCAGGAGCGGGAACGTCCAGGCCGGTGACCCGTGCAGGGCCGGGACGACCAGGGCCGCGCCGTCCCCGATCAGCGCGGCGCCGACCACCGTCACCCCGTACCCGAGAAGACCCGGCAGCCGCGCCGCCAGGAGTGACCCGACCAGCGCGCCCGGCCCGGCCGCGGCCAGCACCAGCCCGATCGCGCCGGCCGAGAGACCCAGGTCCCGGGGCAGGAAGACCAGGAACGCGGTCATGAACCCGGCGAACGAGAACTGGAACGCCGCCGACGCCAGGCCCACCGCCCGCAGCACCGGCTGACCGGCGACGAAGCGCAGGCCGTCGCGGATCCGGGTGCGGGAGCGGTGTTCCGGGTCGTCGGCGCGCAGCGCGCGGATCGACAGGAACGAGGTCGCGAAGAACAGCGCGCCGGACCCGATGGCCGCCGCGGCCGGCAGCAGCGACACGAGCGCGCCGCCGAGAGCCGGGCCACCCAGCTGCGCGGCCGAGCGGGTGCCCTCCAGAGCGCTGTTGGCCGTGATGAGCTGGTCGCGGCGCAGCAGCCGGGGGATCGACGCCTGGTAGGCGATGTCGAACAGCACCGACATGCCGCCGACGACCAGGGCCACCACGAACAGGCCCGGCAGCGCGAGCCCGGCCACGGCCGCGACGGTCAGGGCGACGGCCCGGGTGAGGTCGGCCGCGACCATCACGTCGCGGGTACGCCATCGGTCCACCCAGGCGCCGGCGAACAGCGCGAGCAGCAGGAACGGCGCCTGGCCGAAGGCGCGGAGGAGGCCGACGTCGGCCGGGGTGGCGTTCAGGGCGAGCACCGCGATCAGCGGCAGGACCGCCGCGGTGGTGTGTTCGCCGAGCTGGGAAGCGGTCTGGCCGAACCAGAGCAAGCGGAAGTCGCGGTCGCGCACGGAGATCCTTCGGGCAGGCTGGTGCCACGCATCTCAGTGGGCGGCACGCGTCGGACGGGTTTCGTCAGCGCGTGCGGGAACGACCGGGCATGGCGGGGACCCTACGCCACCGGCGCGGCCCGGCGTTGACAAATATCGGCAATACATGGATGTTCATCAATGTGATGCGGATCCTCCGGCTCGCTGCCGTCGCCGTCCTCGTACTCGCCGCCTCGCTCGTCGCTCCAGCTCAGCCCGTCCTGGCGCTGGACAACGGGCTGGCCCGGACACCACCGATGGGCTTCAACAACTGGAACTCGACGCAGTGCCGGGCCGAGTTCAACGAGGCCATGATCAGGGGCATCGCGGACATCTTCGTGGCGCGCGGCCTCAAGGCGGCCGGCTACGAGTACGTCAACCTCGACGACTGCTGGGCGTTGTCGCAGCGGGACGCGAACGGCAACCTGGTGCCCGACCCGGCGCGGTTCCCCAACGGGATCAAGGCGGTCGCCGACTACGTACACGGCAAGGGTCTGAAGTTCGGCATCTACACCAGCGCCGGCACGATGACCTGCTCGCCGATCGGGTTCCCGGGCGGGCTCGACCACGAGGACCAGGACGCGCGGCTGTTCGCCTCGTGGGGCGTCGACTACCTGAAGTACGACAACTGCAACAACCAGGGCCGCGACGCGATCGAGCGCTACACCCGGATGCGCGACGCGCTGGCCCGCACCGGCCGGCCGATCGTGTTCGCGATCTGCGAGTGGGGCTCGACCCAACCGTGGCGCTGGGCCGGCCCGGTCGGCAACGCGTGGCGCAGCACCGGCGACATCGAGGACAACTGGGGCTCCGTCCTCAGCATCATCCGGCAGAACTACGTGCTGGCCCCGTACTCCCGGCCCGGCGCCTGGAACGACCCCGACATGCTCGAGGTCGGCAACGGCGGGATGACCGATACCGAATACCGTACGCACTTCGCGCTGTGGGCCATGATGTCGGCGCCGCTGCTGATCGGCTCGGACCTGAGGACCGCCTCCAGCGCCACGTTCGGCATCCTGACCAACGCCGGGCTGATCGCGGTCGACCAGGACTCGCTGGGCCGGTCGGCGTACGTGGTCCGCAACTACTCCGGCCAGTGGGTGTTCAGCAAGGTGCTGGCGAACGGCGACCGCGCGGTGGCATTGTTCAACGAGAACGGCTCGGCCACCACGATCACCACGAGCGCGGCCCAGGTCGGCATGAACGCAGCCGGGTCCTACGGTCTGCGCGACCTCTGGACCGGCGGCGCCTCGACGACCACCGGAACGATCTCGGCGACCGTTCCGGCCCATGGCACCGCGGTGTTCCGGGTGTCCGGCGGGTCGCCCTACGCCGGTCGCCAGCTGGTCGGCCAAGCCTCCGGACAGTGTCTCGACGTGCACGACAACGTGGTGGTCAACGACGCGGCGGCCGAGATCTACCCGTGCAACGGCGGCGCCAACCAGCGTTGGAACTTCACCGCGGCCGGCGAGCTGCGGGTCTACGACGGCACGCGTTGCCTCGACGTCTTCAACGGCGGCACGGCGGCGGGCACCCGCGTCCTGCAATGGGAATGCAACGGCGGCGTCAACCAGCAGTTCCGCCTCAACCCCAACGGCACCATCACGGCCGTCCAGTCCGGCCTGTGCCTCGACGTCAACGGCGCCTCCACCACCCCCGGCGCCGGCATCATCATCTGGACCTGCCACGCCCAGCCCAACCAGATCTGGACCTGATCCCGCCGCCCCGGTCAGGGTTGGGCGCGGAGCGCCCGGAGGGTGACCACGCACGCGGAATGAAGGTCGCGCGGCTCTGGTTTGGACGCGCCAGCGGCCAGGAGCCGCGCGACCGGCCCCGGCGGGAGCGGCGGTCAGCACCACCCACCGAGCTACGACATCAAGCCTTTGATCGTGAACTCACGTCGGCCACGGAAGGTCGGGCTCCACCGGGACGTCGTAGTCGACGCCGTCGATGTCGAAGCCGTAGAGGGCGCGGAACTGGGCGCGGAACCAGGCTACGTCGGCCACCTCGCTGATCGTCCCGGGGGTGATCGACGACCAGCGCTCGGCCACGGCGGCCTGCACGTCGGGGGAGAGTTCCCAGCGGTCGAGGCGGATGCGGCCCTGCTCGTCCAGGTCGAGGGGGGCCGCGCCGGTGAGCTGGTCCCACAGCCGGATCGACTGTTCCATCGGGGACTGGAGCGCGTCGCCCAGGACGGCGCGCAGCAGGCTGACGTAGAGGGCGATGCCGGGGATGGCGGTCGACGCCTGGGTCACCGCGGCGCCGTTCACCGAGGTCAGGGCGCGGCCGCCGACCGGCTTCAGGAGGTCGGTCAGGCCGGCCGCGGTCGACTCCAGGTGGGCCTTGGCGGCGCCGATCGTGCCGTCGCGGTAGATGGCCGAGGTCAGCTTCGAGCCGATGTAGGTCAGGGCCACCGTCCGGAAGCCGTCGCGCAGCAGGCCGCGGTCGGACAGGGCGGTGATCCAGCGGGACCAGTCGTCGCCGCCCATCACCCGGACCGTGGCGGCGGTCTCGGCCTCGTCGGCGGGGTCGGCGCTCAGCTCGCGCAGCGCGGGGGTGCCGTCGCGGTCGAACTCCAGCGTGCGGGTCGTATGGGCGGCGCCAAGGGGCTTGATGACCGACTGGAAGGTCTCGCCGGTGTCGGGGTCGGTGCGGCGGGGCGCGGCGACGCTGTAGATCAGGTGGTCGAGGCCGCCGAAGCGCTTGGCCAGCAGGTCGAGGGTCTCCTGCTTGGTCGCGTCGGCGAAGGCGTCGGCGTTCAGGAAGGTGAAGTCGCTGCCCGCCTCGGCGGCGAACTCGGCCGTGGCGATCGTGCGGTACCAGCCGGCGGTCGCGGTGCGGCGGCCGGGCGGGCGCTCGAAACCGATGCCGACGCCCTGGATGCCCTGCCGGGCCAGGCCCGCGACGGTGGCGGCCAGGCCGTAGCCGGCGCTGGAACCGATCACCAGCGCGGTCGGCCGCCGAGACACGGGCGCGATGGGAGGCAGCGCCGCCCGGACGCTCTCGACGCAGCCGGTCGGGTGGGAGTCGAGCAGGAGGAAGCCGCGCCCGGTGGGGCGCACGATACGTTCAGCCACCGGCACATCCTGCCATGCTCACGGTCGGACGCGGCCGGCCTTGCGGGCGCGGTACGCGTTGACGGCCGCCCGGTTGCCGCAGCCGGCCTCGCAGAAGCGCTTCGAGCGGTTCTTGGACAGGTCGACGAGCACGTTGTCGCAGTCGTCGGCGGCGCACCGGCGCAGGCGGCTCAGCTCGTCCTCGCGGATCATGTCGACGAACGCCATCGCCGCCTCGACCATCATCCGGGTGGCCAGCGGGGCCTCGGACGGGGCGGCGTGCAGGTGCCAGCTGAACTGGTCGTGGCGGACCAGCTGGGGGAGCGCCCGGCCCTCGCGGAGCAGCTCGTTCACCAGGACGACGATCTGCTCCTCGCCGGCCGCCTCCCAGACCTGGCGCAGGCGGGGGCGCAGCCTCTGCACCGCGCGCAGCTCGGCCTCGGTGCCGGCGCGGCGGCCGGTCCACTGCCAGGTCCGGTAGAACGCGTCCAGAGCGGCCAGGTCGGGCAGCTGCTCGCCGCCGTCGGTGGTGTTCACCAACGCCGCCGCGCCGGCCAGAGAGATCTCCGTGTCATGGGCGAAAATCATCTTGACTCCTGTCACGCCCGGGTCCTAGTGTCATGAGCATAGCAATGTTTGACTCATGACAGGGGATGGGGCTATGCGTCTCGGGCTGCTGCTGGCGCTGCTGTCGGCCGCCACCTTCGGAACGTCGGGCATCTTCGCGCGTTCACTGCTCGACGCCGGCTGGTCGGCCGGGTCGGCGGTGGCCGTGCGGGTCGGGCTCGGCGCCGTGCTGCTGGCGATACCGGCCCTGATCGCGATGCGGGGGCGCTGGGCCGCGCTGCGGCGGTCGGCCGGCCCGGTCGGGCTGTTCGGCCTGCTGGCCATCGCGGCCGCCCAGGTCGGCTACTTCAACGCCGTCCAGCGGCTGCCGATCGGGGTGGCGCTGCTGCTGGAATACTCCGGCATCCTGCTGGTGGTGCTGTGGATGTGGGCGGTGCACGGGCAGCGGCCGGTGCGGCTCACCGTGGCCGGTGCGGTCACCGCGCTGGCCGGGCTGGCGCTGGTCCTCGACCTGACCAGCGGCGCCCGCTTCGACCCGCTGGGCGTGATGTGGGGGCTGATCGCGGCGGTCGGGCTGGCCGGCTACTTCGTGCTCTCGGCCCGGGTCGACCCCGAGCTGCCATCGATCGCGCTGGCCTCGGGCGGCATGGCGGTCGGCGCGGTGCTGCTCTTCGGGCTGGGCGCGGCAGGACTGCTGCCGATGACGTTCACCTTCGGCCAGGTGACCCTGGCCGGGCTCCAGGTGAGCTGGCTGGTGCCGATCGCCGGGCTCGCGGTGGTCGCGGCCACCATCGCGTACGTGGCCGGCATCGGCGCCGCGCGGCTGCTGGGCGCGTCGCTGTCGTCGTTCGTCGGCCTGACCGAGGTGCTGTTCGCGGTCCTGTTCGCGTGGCTGTTCGTCGACGAGCTGCCGACCGCGCTCCAGCTCGGCGGCGGCGTCCTCATCATCGGAGGCATCGTGCTGGTGCGGCTGGGCATGGATCGAGCCGGCCCCGATTCCACTGAGCGGAAGGCGCCACTCCCGTCTGTTGAGGCAGCTGCATAGCGTCCCGGTCATGACACTCGTCGGCGATGGTGCGTGGCACGGCAAGATCTGGACCGGGGCGTGGGCCGACGGTGGCGGCGACGCGTACGACGTGGTCGAACCGGCCACCGGCGACACGCTGGGCACGATGGGGCTGGCCACGCCGGCCGACGTCGCCACGGCCGCCGCCCGGGCCAAGGAGGCGCAGGTGGCGTGGGCCGGCCTGCCCCACGAGGAACGCGCCGCCGTGCTGCGCCGCGCCGGCGACCTGCTCAACGCCAACGCCGGCGAGATCAAGGAGTGGCTGGCCCGCGAGACCGGCGCCATCCAGCCGTTCGGCGGCTTCCAGGTGCACACCAGCGCCGCCGAATGTTACGAGGCCTCGGCGCTGCCGTCCCACCCGTATGGCGAACTGCTCCGCACCGGCCTGCCCCGCCTCAGCTTCGCCCGCCGCGTCCCGGCCGGCGTGGTCGGCGTGATCGCGCCGTTCAACGTCCCCACGATCCTGGCCATCCGCGCCGTCGCCCCGGCCCTGGCGCTGGGCAACGCGGTCATCCTGAAGCCCGACCCGCGCACCGCGGTGACCGGCGGCGTGGTCTTCGCCCGGATCTTCGAGGAGGCCGGGCTGCCCGCCGGCGTGCTCCAGGTGCTGCCCGGCGGCGCGGACGTGGGCGCCGCGCTGGTGACCGAGCCGGCCGTACGCGTCATCGCCTTCACCGGATCGACCCGCGCCGGCCGGCTGGTCGGCGAGCTGGCCGGCAAGCACCTCAAACGCGCCCACCTCGAGCTGGGCGGCAACTCGGCGCTGATCGTCATGCCCGACGTCGACGTCGCCGCGGCCTCCTCGGTCGGCGCGTGGGGAACCTTCGCGCACGCCGGCCAGATCTGCATGGCCACCTCCCGCCACCTGGTGCACCGGGACATCGCCGAGGAGTACACCGCCCAGCTGGCCGAGCGGGTCGCGAAACTGCCGGTCGGCGACCCGTTCCGCGAGGAGGTGGCGCTCGGCCCGCTGATCGACCAGGCCCAGCGCGACCGCGTGCACGGCCTGGTCTCGTCCAGCGTGGCCGGCGGGGCGACGCTGCGCACCGGCGGCACCTACGACAACCTGTTCTACCGGCCCACGGTCCTGGGCGACGTGCCGGTGTCCGCCCCCGCGTACGCCGAGGAGATCTTCGGCCCGGTCGCCCCGGTGACGCCGTTCTCGTCGATCGACGAGGTGATCGCGCTGGCCGCCGACACCGACTACGGGCTGTCGCTGGGCATCCTGACCAAGGACGTCTACGCGGGCCTGGCCCTGGCCGAGCGCATCCCGTCCGGCCTGGTCCACATCAACGACCAGACGGTCAACGACGAGGCGGTGGCCCCGTTCGGTGGTGTCGGCGCGTCCGGCACCGGCTCCCGCCACGGCGGCCCGCAGGCCAACATCGAGGCGTTCACCGAGACCCAGTGGGTCACCCTGCGCGGCGATCTGCCCTCGTACCCGATCTGAACCGCAGCGGCGAGACGCCCGCCTCGCGCTTGAACGCCGTGCCGCACGCGCTCTCCGACGGGACATGGTGGCCGCGCGGGCCGGCTCGACCAGCTGCCACGGCCGCCCCGGCTCGGCGTGCATCAGGCCCACCGCCGGGCGCAGCTGCTTCGTGCTCAGTGATCCCCGGCCTCTTCGTCTCACCCAACTTCAAGAGCGGCAGCGGCTTCCGCCGGGGCGCATCTGTCGGCTCGCCACCCCAGATCAAGATCAAGAGCGTGATGTCGTAGCTGGGCGGGGTGTGCAGACCGCAGCTCCCGCCGAGGCCGGGTGCGCGGCTCCAAGGCCGTGGCCGGCCAGAACAGAGCCGCGCACCCTTCGTTCTGCGTGCGTGGTCACCCTCCGGGCGCTCCGCGCCCAAACCACCACTCCGGGCCGAGCCGTTCCGCGACGGCGCTCCGAGCCCGACCCCTCCGCCGGCGCTCCGAGCCCGACCCCTCCGCCGGCGCTCCGAGCCCGACCCCTCCGCCGGCGCTCCGAGCCCGACCCCTCCGCCGGCGCCTTTGCTCTGAGCGCGTATAGGCACCACTTGGATGGCGACGACATCCGGATACCGCCAACATCGAAGTGTTGCCTATACGCGCTCAGAGCAAAGGGGCGCCAGAGGCGGGGCTCAGGGGCTGAGGGGCTCAGGAGCTGAGAGGAAGGCGGCTGGGGGCCGCGGTCGGCGCCGTCGAGGACGCCTGGATGGGGACCGCGGGCGGGTCAGAAGCGGGACTGGAGGCCGGTTATGCGGCCTGCCTGGGCCTCGCGGGCCTTGCGCAGGGCGTAGGAGCGGAGGAACCACGGCGTGTGCAGCTCGACCGACTCGACGAGCGTGCAGCCGGCCTCGGTCGGCGTCAGGGTGACGGTGGAGGTCAGGCGGACCCAGCCGGGGGAACGGACCGAGCTGACGACCTCCAGCGGGGTCGGGAAGGTCATGGTCACGTCGATCGCGTTGTCCCAGTGGAACGGGCCGAAGCGGAAGCGTTCCACGGCCACGTAGCGGGTCGAGGCGCCGGTGACGCGGATGTCGCGGACCTCGACGACCAGGGGCGCCAGGCCGACGTAGCTGTGCGGGTCGGACAGGAAGGCGTGGACGTCGGCCGGGGGTGTGGCCAGGCTGGTCGTGGTGCTGAAGTGGTCGGTGGGCATCGATCCATGATCGGGGACCCTGGTTTGCCCGTGCGCGGCGGGGGAACCCGATGAGTATGCGTTTCGGATACAAGTTGTTCGCCGAGAACTTCGGGCCGCGGGAGCTGATCCGGCAGGCGGAGCGGGCCGAGGCCGTGGGATTCGACTTCGTCGAGATCAGTGATCACTACCATCCGTGGGTGGAGGCGCAGGGGCATTCGCCGTTCGCGTGGACGGTGCTGGGCGCGATCGCCGCGCGTACCCGGGATCTGGGTCTGGCCACCGGCGTGACCTGCCCGACGGTGCGCTACCACCCGGCGATCGTGGCGCAGGCCGCGGCGACGTTGCAGATCGTCTCGGACAACCGCTTCACGCTGGGCATCGGGGCGGGGGAGCGGCTCAACGAGCACGTGGTCGGTCAGGGGTTCCCGAGCGTCCGCGGGCGGCACGAGCGGCTGGCCGAGGCGCTCGACATCATCAACCTGCTGTGGCAGGGCGGCTACCGGTCGTACGACGGGAAGCATCTGACCCTGGAGGACGCGCGGGTCTTCGACCTGCCGGAACAGCTGCCCGTGATCGCGGTCGCGGCCGGTGGGAAGGACGCCGCGGAACTGGCCGCGACGCATGGTGGCGGGCTGTTCACGACCGAGCCGCGTAAGGATCTCGCCGAGACCTACGCGAAGGCCGGTGGCCAGGGCCCGCGGTACGCCGAGGTCGCGACGGCCTGGGCGACCAGTGAGGACGCGGCGGTCGAGTCGGCGCTGAAGCTCACGCCGTGGGCGGTCACCGGCTGGAAGGTGATGAGCGAGCTGCCGAACCCGGTCAACTTCGAGGCCGCCGCGGCCACGGTCACCGCCGACGACATCCGCGAACAGTTCGTCGTCGGGCCCGACCCGCGCAAGTACGTCGAGCAGGTCAAGACCTACGCCGAGGCCGGGTACGACCACCTGGTGCTGATGAACGCCGGCCCGGACCCGGACGGCTTCCTCGACTTCTACGACAAGGAACTACGGGACGTGCTCACGAAGGAGGTCTGATCATGCCGGCTGGTTCGAGCCCCAAGCGGGAGCGGCAGTACGAGCACATCAAGCAGGGACTCAAGAAGAGCGGCCGGTCCGAGGGTGTGGCCGAGGAGATCGCCGCGCGGACCGTCAACAAGGAACGCGCCCGGGCGGGCGAGTCGCGGACGGCCAGCAAGAGCTCGCTGAAGGACGTGTCGTCGGGCCACCGGGGCGGCAAGCGGTCGCACAGCGGACCCGGCGGCCGGACGAAGGAGCAGCTCTACAACGAGGCGAAGCAGAAGAACATCAAGGGTCGTTCCTCGATGTCCAAGGCGGAGCTGGAGAAGGCCGTCAACGCAAAGTGATGACGGCGACCGGGAACTTGCGGTCGGTCTTCTTTTCGTAGTCGGCGGCGTCCGGCCAGTACGCGCGCCAGATGCCGTACAGGCGGTCCCAGTCGTCGTCGCGGCCCGGGCGGACCACACGGTGGTCCGCCTTCACCGTGTCGGTGTGGTACTCGACGGTGACCGGGCCGTCGACCGCCTCCAGGTTGGCCACCCACACCGGGTCGGAGGGGCCGCCGCCGGCGCTGCCGCAGACGATGAACGAGTCGCCGTCGGACGCCGCCACCAGCGGGTTGATGGTCACCTTGCCGGTCTTGCGGCCCGGGGTGTGCAGCAGGAGGGTCTCTTTGCCCTCGAAGTGGCCCCCCAGCACGCCGTCGTTGGCTCGGAACTGCTCGATGATCGTGTCGTTGAACGAAGCCATGCCACCAAGATTAGTTGACGCCGGGAAATTCCACCAAAAAAGTGGGAGCCCGGCGGCCATCAGGTCCGCCGGGCTCCCGGAAACAGCAGATCACAGGTTGGCCGCGCCGGCCGCCGTGGCCTCGGCCACCGCGTCGGTGCGCCGCTCCGACGCCCGGGCGTCACGCGAGCCCGAGCGGTCGGCCGTGACCGACTTGGCGGCCTTCTTGGACGCCGCCGCCGTCGCGGTCGAGTCGCCGACCACGCCACCGCGGATGCGGTTGTTGGACGCCACCACGGCCGCCGGGTTGTTCGTCTGCACGGTCAGCACGCCGTCGATGATGTTGTCGTCGACGGTCACGCCGCCCTGGGTGTTGGTGATGCTGACGTCCCGGCCGAAGTAGCCACCGGACGCGCAGCCGTCCAGGGCGCCGTTCGGGCCGAGCTGCACGCCGCCGAGATTACCGGCGAACGTCGCCTTGCCCCGGACCGCGCTGCCGCAGACCACGCTGCCGGTCGCGCTGTTGAGCACCGAGAGCTGGCCGTCAACGAACGAGTCGTGCACGTCCGTGTAGTAGGTGCCGGAGCTGTTCACCGCGCCGGTGACCTGGGTGTTCTGGTCCAGGCGAACCTCGCCGGCGCTGGCGTTGACCGCGCCGGTGATGGTCGAGCCCTCGACGAACAGGAACGAGTCGACCGTCGACGCGCCCTTGGCCCGGACCGTGATCGTGCCGGTCCGCGCCGACTTGAGGAAGACGCCGTAGCCACCGGACGCGACCACCACGGTCCCGCCGATGTCGGAGTTGCCGGCGTCCAGGTACCCGTTGGCCGCGACCTGCACGTTGCCGCTGACGTGGCCGCCGGTGACGACCAGGTTGGCCCCCGCCGCCACGCTGACGTTGCCGGTGATCGTGGTGCCGGTCAGCGCGCACGACTCGTTCGGCGGGACGTAGAGGTCGTTCGGCACGGTGACGGCGCCACCGGTGCCGATGCAGTAGGTGACCAGGTCGGCGCTGGCCGGCGCGGCGCCGACGAGGACACCGGCGGTGACGGCGGCCGTGGCCGTGGCGAGCTGGGCGACTAAGCGTCTGCGCATCGTGGATCTCCCCGATTCGTCGGTGTTCGAAAGATGGGTCATGAGCCGACCGTCGATCGAGCTGCCGCCCGGACGATGGCGCCCTGCTGCCGCGGGGTGAGCGTGCCCGGGACGAGCGGTCCGGTGACCGTCTCGACGTGCCGGACGAACGCGGCGTGGTTGGGGTAGGGAGCGAACTCGGCGACCAGGTCGTTGACCGTGCAGCCGTCCCCGGTGTCCCGGTTCGGGACCCTGGTGTCGTCGGTCCCGATGATCACCGTGGGCCGGGTGTCCGAGGCGGGACAGGCGTCCTCGCCCGAGGTGACGACGGTGAAGGTCACCGACTTCTCCGGCGCGGTGTTGCCGGCGTTGTCGGTGGCGCGGTACTTGAGGGTGTGCGCGCCGGCCGTCCGGACCACGACCGGGGCCGTGTAGGTCGTCCAGCCGCCGGCGTCCAGCGCGTACTGGATCCGCGCCACGCCCGACTCGCTGTCGGTCGCGGTGACGGTCACCGTCGCGGCGCCGACGAAGTTGCCGTCGCCGTCCTGCTCACCGGCCGCCGAGGCGGTCGTGGCCGGAGCGGTGGTGTCCGGCTGCGGCGGGGCGACCACGGTGAAGGTCACCGACTTCTCCGGGGCGGCGTTGCCGGCCTGGTCGGTCGCCCGGTAGCGGAGCGTGTGCGCGCCCACGGCGGTCACCGCGACCGGCGCGGTGTACGCCGTCCAGGCGCCCGAGTCGAGCTGGTACTCGACGGTGGCCACGCCGGAATCCGCGTCGGTTGCGGTCACCGTGACGGTGGCCGTACCGATGTAGTTGCCGTTGGTGTCCCGGGAGCCGGCCACGGTCGCGTTGGTCGCCGGGGGAGTGGTGTCCGGCGTGGGCCGCGCGACGACGGTGAACATCGCCATCTGCTCGGCCGACCGGTTCCCGGCGTTGTCGGTGGCGCGGTAGTGCACCATGTGCGAGCCCGGCGTGTTGACCACGACCGGCGCCGTGTACGGCTGGTACGCGCCGCCGTCGACGTTGTACTCGATCAGGGCGACCCCGGAGTCCGCGTCGGTGGCGGTCACCGTGACGGTGGCCGTACCGATGTAGTTGCCGTTGGCGTCCTTGTCACCGGCGATCGTGTGACTCGCCGAAGGCGGGGTCACGTCCTCGTCGCCGGGCTCGACCACCGTGAACGAGACCGAGCCGACCGCCGAGGTGTTGCCGGCTTTGTCGGTGGCCCGGAACTGCACCGAGTGGTCACCGAGCTCATCGACCACGACCGGTGCGGTGTACGGCAGGAAGCTGGTGTCGTCGACCTGGTACTCGACCGTGTCGACCCCGGACCCGCTGTCGGTCGCGTTGACCGTGACGGTGGCCGAGCCGACGTAGTCGCCGTCGTCGTTCCGGTTGCCGGCCACCGAGCCGGTCACCGTCGGCGGCGTGGTGTCCTCGACGGGCCCGCCGGTGACGGTGAACTCGCCGACCATCGTGCTGTGCCCCGGGATGGAGCAGAAGTACCGGTACTTGCCCGGCGTCAGCACCACGTCGATCACCCAGCGGCCGTTGTTCTGGTCGAACGGGCTGGCCAGCTGGTTGACGTTGACGTCGTGGTTGTAGCCCTCGGCCGAGGTGTCGAAGGTCAGCGTGTGCGGCATGCCGATGTTGTTGCCGGTCGCCTCGCTGTTCTCCCACACGATCGTGGTGGCGCCGGCAACGGCCGACGACGGCGCCGATTTGTAGCGGGTGATGTCACTGTCAGCGGTCCAGTTCAAGGTCTGCACCGCCGCCGCGGCGGGGGAAGCCCCCGCCACGACGAAGGTGCTGACCAGCAGGACCAGCGCCGCGAAGGCAGCGCGGATCTTTAAATTCACAGGGGCCTCACGCGAATGTTGCGGAACTCGATGAGATCGGCGTCGCCGTGGTTCTGCAGCCCGAGGAAGCCCTCGGTGAACTGCCGCAGGTCGGTCGGCGGGTCGCCGGCCCGGGACGACTGCTTGCCCGGGGTGTTGTCGAACTGCTTGATCACGACGCCGTTGCGGATGATCGTGTAGCGCTGGCCGACCACCCGGAGTTCGTAGTCGTTCCACACGTTCTTGGCCGTCGGCCGGGCCTGGGTCAGGTTGTTCGGGTCGAAGTTGTAGATCGACCCGGTCTTCTGCGGCTCGCCCGGTTCACCGTCGTAGATCTGGATCTCGTGCCCGCAGTAGATGGCGACCCAGGCCTGCGAGTCACGTGCCGACCCGATGGTGTCGCATCGGCCCGCCGGCCGCTGGGCCAGCGGGGTCCGCGGGTCGGGGAACCGGGCGAACAGGCCGCTGTTGGCCCGCCCGGTGCCCGGCGCGATGTCCTTGAACTGCGTCTTCATCGAGAAGTTGGCGTAGTTCTTGGTGTAGTACAGCATTCCCAGGCCGCCCGAGGAGCGCAGCGACCCGTCCGGCTGGATGTTCCACTGCCCGGAGGGCGCCATCTCCCAGCCGTTCAGGGAGGTGCCGTCGTAGATCGCCTCGGTGTCCGCGTGTCCTTCGCGGCCGATCGCCGACGCCGCCGCGAGCCGGGTCAGCGTGCCCGCCTCGCGAGCGGTCAGCCGGCCCGCGTCCTGCTGGGCCTTGGCCACCGCGGTGACGTGGCGGACGAAGCTGTCGTGGTCGTCCCACGCGGCCTCGTCGTCGATCAGGTCGTTGATCGTGCAGCCGCCGGTGGTCGCCTTGTTCGGCACACCGGTGTCGGTGTCCTCGAGGAACACCGTGCCGCGCTGGTCCGGCACCGCACAGCCGACGTTGACGACGGTCTGCACGGTGGACTTGATGCCGTCCGCGTAGGTGATCGTCAGCTTGGCCGTGAAGGACCCGGTCCGGGTGTACGTGTGCCGCGGGTTCGCCTCGGCCGACGTGGTGCCGTCGCCGAAGTCCCAGGCCCAGCTCACGCCGCCCGACTTCGAGCCGGTGAACTGGTAGGTCAGCGCCCGGTTCTGCACCGCGACCGAGGTCGCGGCCGGCGCCGGGGTGGCCGGTCCGCCGGTGTAGATGGTGCGCTGCAGCTTCTGGTTCGGGGTGAGGCTGAAGAAGCCGCCACCGTAGTCCAGCGTGTAGAGCGCCCCGTCCGGAC
This sequence comes from Actinoplanes sp. NPDC051470, assembly GCF_040682035.1. Taxonomy (NCBI): domain Bacteria; kingdom Bacillati; phylum Actinomycetota; class Actinomycetes; order Micromonosporales; family Micromonosporaceae; genus Actinoplanes; species Actinoplanes sp. NPDC051470. The sequence continues at coordinate 6,745 of NZ_JBFBAA010000041.1, read as the reverse complement.
CGAACTTGGCGTCCATCCAGTCCTGCACCCGGTTGTCGGCGCTGCCGCCGGGGAAGATCGCCCGCAGCGTCTCCGCGAACGGAGGCGGCGACTGGGTGGGCACGCCGGCCGGGTCGACCGTCACCGCGACGCGGTTCTGGGAGTTCGACTCGTCACCGATGAACCACTTCTTGTCCCAGTAGCTCGGCCAGGCCACGCCGCTGTTCTGGTCGACCAGCTCGGTGTGGTAGGTCGGGCCGGACATCACGGCCTGGCCGCCGCCCCGCAGGTACGGCTCGGTGTAGGTGGCCTGCGCCGCGATGTACGACGGGATGCCGCTGCCGTCGGCGCGCGGCGGGAAGATCGGGCCGCCACCGTCCGGCGCGTACCAGATCATGTTGTTCCGGGCCGGCGGGATGTCCACCAGGCCGGTGTTGCGCGGCGAGTTGTTCTTCAGGTTGTCGCAGTTGTACCAGCCGGTCAGGACGGTCGCGTCGGTGTTGCTGCGGTCGCGGTACGGCTGCTTGTTGCCCATGCAGTACGGCCAGCCCTGGTTGCCCGCCGAGGTGATGATCGTGGCGGTCTCGTACTTGGCCGGGCCGAGCTCCGGGTTCGGCGAGGCGGCGTCCGGGCCCACCCAGGCGGCGGTCAGCCACTGGGTCACCGGGTCGATCTGCAGACGGGAGATGTTGCGGACACCCATCACGTAGATCTCGGCGCGCGTCTTGTCGGTGCCCGGCGGGAAGAGGTTCCCCTCGGGGATCGTGTACGTGCCGTCCGCCTCCGGGTGGATGCGGATGATCTTGCCGGCCAGGTCGTTGGTGTTGCCCGAGGTACGGCGGGCGTCCTGGAACGAGATGCCCTGGTACTCCTGCGTCCAGTTGTTGCCGGAGTAGCCGCTGGAGCCTTCGGACGAGTTGTTGTCGCCGGAGCCGACGTAGAGGTTGCCCTTCGCGTCGAACGCCATGCCGCCACCGGCGTGGCAGCAGCTGTGGATCTGCACCGGGAACTGGAGCAGGTCCTTGCGCGTACCCTGGTCGATGGTCTTGGCCGCGGGGTCGTAGGTGAACCGCGAGACGGTCCGCTGGCCGACCCGCTTGACCCGGTCGATGCTGTTGTGCGGCATCCAGTAGACGTAGAGCCAGTGGTTCTCGGCGAACTTCGGGTCCGGCACGATGCCGAGCAGACCCTCCTCGTTCTTCTGCAGCTCGCCGCCGGCGCCGCGGTTGCCCATCACCTCGAGCGTGGTGAGCAGCTTGACCGTCTTGGTGACCGGGTCCCACTGGTGGATGGTGCCGCAGCCCTTGCCGACGTTCGGGTTGTCCCAGCTCTCGATGAAGCCGGACGGGCAGGCCGCCTTGCCGACGTAGAACACGGTGCCGTCCGGCGCGATGGTCAGGCCGTGCGGCTCACCGATCTGGTCGAGCTGGCCGGTCTGGTTGCGCGCGGTCAGCCGCTCGGTCTTGTAGTTGGCGGCGATGGTCGCCTGGCAGTCACCGCGGACGATGCCGGTGGTCCACTGCAGGGCGCCGGAGAGGTGCTTCTTGAAGGCGTCCTCGCCGTAGCTGCCCGAGGTGTGGCCCATGCCGGTGTAGAAGGACCGGCCGCCCTCGTAGTCACGGCACCAGGAGACCGGGTGGAACGCGCCGTTCGCGCCCTGGCCCGGGTTGTAGTGCCGTTCCTCGACCTGCGCGACGGTGTGCACCGTGCCGATCGGGTTCGGGTCCCAGTTGTACCAGCGGTCGGTCCGGGTGACCTTGAGCGGCAGCGACTTGGTGGACGGGTGCTGCCGATCGAGGATGTCGACCACCGACTGCACGGCGGCCGGCGGCTGCGGCGCGGTGGTGCTGCCGGCGAACAACCGCCAGTCGGCCAGCTGGATCAGCGGCTCGCCGTTGTTCGCGGTGATGTTCAGCCGCCAGTAGCGGTAGGTGGCCGGCGTGGCCAGGTCGAACCGCTTGTTCTGGAAGCGCTCGGCCCAGCTCTGTCCCGCGCGGGTCTCGACGTTCTGCCAGTCCGAGCCGTTGGTCGAGCCCTGGAGGGCCCAGTCCTTCGGGTCGCGCCCGGGGAAGTCGTTGGCCGAGGTCAGCGCGTATCCGGTGATCGCCTTGGCGCTGCCCAGGTCGTAGGCCACCCACCCGGTCGGGTTGAAGGTCAGCCACTTGGTGCCGGAGTCGCCGTCGGTGAGCTTCTCCTTGGTCTCGTTCGGCGGGTTCTCCGCGCTGGCGGTGACCGCCGAGACCGGCTCGGCGTTCGGCAGCGCGCCGACCGGGCGGGTGCCGATCAGCCCGGTGAACCAGGCCGAGTCGAGCTGCGCCTGGGCCGCGTCGCCGATGCCGAGGAAGCCGCCGCCGGACTTCACGTAGGCCTGGAGCGCCTGCTCCTGCGCGGCGTTCAGGGTCGCCTTGTTGGCCGACAGGAACACCACCGACCGGTACGCGGACAGTCCGGCCGTGGTGAACGCGGCCGGGTCGCTGGTGACGGTGACGTCGGCGCCGGCCGCCGCGCCCAGATCCTCGATGGTCTGCGCCGCGGTGGCGACCGGGTCCTGCTGGTCGGCGGCCGGTCCGTGGAAGACCAGCACCTTGATGTCCGCTGCCGCCGCCGCGGTCTTCGGCGCCGCCTGTGCCAACGTTGTCATCGTCGGCGTCAGCGACACCACGACCACGGCAGCCGCGGCTCCGGCGAGAGCCCTGTGTATCCGGCCCCCGAAACCGCCTCTAGCTTGTCTCAGCCCTCGCCTCATCCTCGCTGGCCCCCTACTTCGTGTGGTCCATGGCGTTGTGCGCCGTGGACATCTGGGACATGTGGCCCTTGAACCGATCGATATCCGCCTGGGCGGCGGCCGGCACGCTGCCGTCCGCGTTGCGCACCAGGAAGATCCCGGCCATACCGGTGTCGGAGTGCTGCTGCACGTGGCAGTGGTACATCCAGGCGCCCGCGCCGACGTGCTCTCCGGCGATCACCTGGAAGCCGAACGAGCTGCCCGGATTCAGGTCTTTGTTGTCGGTGACAATGCTCGGGTCGTTCGGCCCCTCGAGCATTCCGGTGCGGTTGTCGGCCCACCGGTGGGCGTGCAGGTGGAACGTGTGGATCAGATTGCCGTGGCCGATCGCTAGCCATTCCACCCGTTCGCCGAGATTGGCCTCGAACGTCGGCGTGTTGGTCGTCGGCCGGTTGTTGATCATCATTTCGTTGAAGACGACGGTGAATGTCTTGTCCGGCAGGATGTCGCCGCGGCGGCGCACGATCAGCCCGCCGTAGAGCCCGCGCAGGACGCCGGCGGTGCCGTGGTCGGTGCCCATCGCGTGGTCGTGGTAGTGCCAGTAGCCGGCGCTGCCCGGCATGAACCGGCGCCCGGCCGCCGCGGTCATCTCGTGCGACCGCCAGATGTAGGTGCGGGTCTCGCCCGGGTTGTTGAACGAGTTGTTCAGCGGCGCGCCGTCCGAGACGGTGTCGTAGTCGACGCCGTGGGCGTGGATGGACAGTCGCTGCGTGGTGTTGTTGACCAGGGTGATCTCCATCGTGTCGCCCTCGTACATCTCGAGGAGCGGACCGGGGATCGAGGCCTGGCCGGGCGCGAGCCCGTAGCCGTACTGGTTGTTGCCGAGGGACTCGGCGTAGATCGTCACCTTCTTCGTCGCGCCGGTCGCGGCGGCCGCCGGGCCGGTGCGCACAGTGGACGCCGCCAGGCCGATGGCCGGCGCGGCCAGGCCGACGCCGCCGGCGGCGATCAGCGTGCGGCGGGAGAACGTGAGGCCGTTACCGCGGGGTTCGCGGTCCATGCCGGACGCTTCGTCCATCTCTCTCCGTTTCGCGGCCGGGCGAAAGGCGCGCGCGACAGAATTGCGTGCACGGGACGATACGTCGACCGGCACGCTGAATCCGCACCGCTCGATATGGTGGGGTCGAGTGGTGCTCGCGGGGGCTTTGGCTCGGCTGACTCAGAACTTTCGGTGGTTGAGAAGAACTTATGGTCTCCATAGACGAAAGTAAAGGTCCACCGGCAAAAAGCGTTTACTCCGGTGTAACAACGCTGGTCAATGTGTCAGGGATGTCCACTGTGTGCCGGGACATCGATCAGCGCCAGTGGCGCTTGATCGACCGACTGACCAGGGGCGGAACCACCCAGGAGTACACGCAGAGGATCAGCCAGAGCCCGGCGGACACCGCCGACAGACCGGCCAGGCCGACCGCCCGCAGGCCGTAGATGATCACGATGGCGGCGATCCAGGTCTTCAGCGGGCCGAAGCGGATGATCGGGCGGATCGGCACCAGTAGAGGGTGGCTGGCGATCTTCGCCTCCAGCGCCGACTCGGCCCACGCCTGCTCACCCGGCGCCGAGGCGGCCGCCTGGCGCAGCCCCGAGTATGCGTCGCCGACCTGGCCGCGGGCGGCGCTGGTGCTGCCCAGCAGGGCGTGCGCGGCCGGGTTCTCCGGATAGGCGGCCACGAACTCGCGGGCGATCCGCTGCGCCGCCCGGTCGTCGCCCCTCGCGTACGCCAGCTGCACCCGCGTCGCATAGACCGTCGGCGCGTGCGGGTCCTGCGCGGCGGCGCGATCGACCAGCTTCGCGGCCTTGTCCATCTGGTTGTCGGCGATGCAGAGCCGGGCGTACGCGCAGAGCAGGTCGGCGTCGTTCGGCGCCAGCGCCAGGCCGTCGAGCAGCGCCCGCTCCGCCACCTGGAGATGACCCAGCTCCTGCTCGGCCCGGCCCAGCAGGCGCAGCAGATCGGGGTCGGGGCCGCCGGCGGTCAGCCCCTGCCGGGCCGACTCGGCCGCCTCGGGCCAGCGCTCCAGGTTGGCCAGCGCGACACAGCGCAGGTAGTGGGCCCGTGCGCTGATCGCGTCGCTCGCCGGCAGCGTCGCCAGCTCGGCCAGGGCCTGCTCGGGGCGGTTGGCACCCAGCAGGGCGGTGGCGCGCTGGAAGACCTCGGTGCTCATCGCGCCACCGCGTAGATCACGATGACCTGGAGGAGAACCAGCCCGATCGCGCTCAGCAGGCCCGGCCGTACCAGGCTCGCCGGCTCGCCGTCGCCGTACAGGTAGGCCCGGAACGGCCCGCGCTGGAACGCGATCACCGCCAGCCAGGCCAGCGAGCCGGTGATCGACCCGAACAGCCGCACCACGTTGTCGGCGTCGGTCATCAGCGCGGCCACGATCCACAGGGCGAAGCCGGCCATCCCCGCCAGCCCGATCAGCGCCACCCGCGAGCCGGCCAGGCCCAGCCGCCGCGCGTTGATCGCGCCCAGCACCCCCGCGGTCAGCGGGCCACCGAAGAACGCCGGGTAGAAGATCGACTCCGGTCGCCACGGACGCCTGCCGGAAACCGGACGTTCCCGGACAGTCGGGCTGAACAGGTCGTCGGTCATCGGTCGGTCCCGTCTCGTCGGTCGGACGCACAGCATAATGGTCGGCCATGAGCAACTCGCTGATCGAGAGCATGATGGCCGCGGTCAAGGCCAGCCCCGACGACCTGCCGCTGCGCCGGCACCTCGCCGAGCTGCTCATCGCGGCCGGTCGCGGCCCCGAGGCGGTCAGCCACCTGGCCGTGGCGCTGGCCCAGGAGCCGGCCGACTCCGGCACCCAGGCGTTGATGTCTCAGGCCCTCGGCGGCGCCCCTCCTGAGGCCTCTCCGCCGGCCTCTGCGCCGGCCTCTCCGCCGGCCTCTCCGCCGGCTGACGAGAAGCGCGGCGTCGACTGGAAGGCGTACGAGAAGGAGTTGGACGGCGCCGTGCCCCCGCGCTTCGCCCGCGCCGACGACGAGCCCGACCCGATCGAGGGCGACCAGGACCGGACCATCGACATCGAGCTGTCCGCGGTGAAGCTCGCCGACGTCGGCGGCATGAAGGACGTCAAAAAGCGCCTCGACCTCGCCTTCCTGGCCCCGCTCAAGAACGAGAAACTGCGGTCCATGTACGGCAAGAGCCTGCGTGGCGGCCTCCTGCTGTACGGTCCGCCCGGCTGCGGCAAGACCTTCCTGGCCCGGGCGGTGGCGGGGGAGATGGGCGCGCGGTTCGTCACCGTGTCCCTGGTCGACGTGCTGAACATGTGGATCGGCCAGTCCGAGCGCAACCTGCACGAGATCTTCCAGGCGGCCCGGCGCAACGCGCCGTGCGTGCTGTTCCTCGACGAGGTGGACGCGCTCGGCCACAAGCGGAGCCAGATGCAGAGCTCGTCCATGCGGACCCTCGGCAATCAGCTCCTGGCCGAGCTGGACGGCATGGAGGGCACCAACGACGGGGTGTTCGTGCTGGCGGCGACCAACGCGCCCTGGGACGTCGACCCCGCCCTGCGCCGGCCGGGCCGGCTCGACCGTACGGTGCTGGTGATCCCGCCGGACGCCGAGGCCCGCGCCGCGATCCTCGAGGTGCACCTGCGCGACCGCCCGATCGCCGGCATCGACCTCAAGCGCCTGGCCGCGGCCACCGACAAGTTCTCCGGCGCCGACCTGGCCCACCTCTGCGAGACCGCCGCCGAGTACGCCATGCACGACTCGGTGACCAGCGGCCACGTCCGCATGATCGAACAGCGCGACATGGAGGCGGCCCTGCAGGAGGTGCGCCCCTCCACCGGCCCCTGGCTGCAGACCGCCCGCAACGTCGCGATGTTCGCCAACGAGGACGGCGCGTACAGCGATCTGGCCAAGTACCTGAAGAAGAACAAGCTCATCTAACTCGAAAATCGACCGTGACCAGATACGCGGCAGCATCCCGCGGCGCGAAGCGGCGTGGGATGGGTCTTGGTTGAAGCGGTGACTTATGCG